>CALGOL010000277.1 GCA_937960755.1 uncultured Azospirillum sp. | reverse complement strand
CACCGCGCGGCAGTCGCCGCAACGGCTGCTGCTGATCGGCGTTTCGGCGGCCGCGGTGCTTTACGCCGCGGCGTTCGGTCGGGCGCTGCCGCAAGCCCATGCGCCATGGCCCAGCCGCTGGGCGGCGGAGCAGTTCCTCGCCCACCGCCCTTGCCCGACCGGAACCCTGGCTTCGGCGGGTTTTTCCGAACCCAGCTTGGTTTTCCTGGCTGGGACCGCCACCGAGCTGACCCGCGGCGCCGGGGCGGCGGCGCATTTGCGCGCCGATCCGACGTGCAATCTGGCGCTGGTGGAGGGCCGCGAAGCGGAGGCTTTCACCGCGGCGCTGGAGGGAGCGACGGTGCAAGCGCTGGCGGCGACGCAGGCCGTTAATTACAATAATGGCCGTAAACTATCCCTTACTCTTTACCAATTGGTTCGCTGAACTAATATTTTATTACGCTGACAATCCCTTGCGGCGCTTTGCCCTGTCGTGCTCTCTTGCGGTCTGACCGCTGCGATGATTAATCTTGCCTTGACGATGGTAAATTTGAAACGGAGCCCCCGTGTCGGGAAGCGAAGCGCCTGTTCCCAACCCTGAAGCCCGGCAGTCGGAGGAGGCGCGCTACGCCCGCCTACAGTTTTTCGCCCTGCTGGCGCTGGTCACCGTGTTGGTGGTGGGGCTGGGCGCCTATTTCATCCTTCAGCGCCAGATGGACTCCCACGCCGACCTGCAAGGGCTGGAGGTGCGGTTTCGTCAGCAGGTGGACGCCGAGTTGCGGCGGGAGGCGACGGGGGCGCAAGAATACGTCGCCTTCATGCGGGCGCGCACCGAGGGTCTGCTGAAAGACGCCATTCGCGCCGAAGTCGACAAGGCGCATGATCTCGCCATGTCGATCTACCACCGCCGCATCGGCGAATGGCCGGAAGAGGCGGTGCGGCGGGAAATCGTCGAAACCTTGCGCCCGATGCGTTTTTTCGGCGGCCGCGGCTATTTCTTCATCGACAGCATGGACGGCATGTGCGTGCTGCTGCCGATCAATCCCAAGCTGGAAGGCACGTCGCTGATCGATAATCAGGACGACGTCGGCATGTACATCATGCGCAGCCTGATCGACGCCGCCTCCAGCCCGGACGGTCGCGGCTTCACCCGCTACCGCTGGTTCCGCCCCGATTCCAGCGGCGACATGTGGGACAAGATCGCCTATGCGCGGCGGTTCGAGCCGTTCGACTGGCTGATCGGCTCCGGCGACTACGTCGAGGAGATGGAGCGCAAGATCCAAGACGAGGTGGTGTCGCGGCTGCGCAAGCTGAAGCTAAGCGCCGGCGGCTATATCGCCGTGCTGCACAAAGACGGCCGCGTGCTGGTCTCCCCATCGACTCCCGCATCGGAAGGCAAGCGTTTCAGCGAATTAACCGACGAAAACGAACGGCGGCTGGTGGAGCGGCTGCTGAGCCTGGGCGCGGCGGGCGGCGGCTTTCTGGAGTATGAATGGCTTAATCCCGTCACCGGCAAAATCGGTCCGAAACGGTCGCTGGTGACGTATCCCAACGAATGGGGCTGGGTGCTGGTCGCGGGCATGCCGCTGGACGGCTTGGACGAGGAGCTGGCGCAGCGCCGCGCCGCCATCAAGGCCGACACCGCCCATTGGATGGGCGCGACGGTGACGGTGCTGCTGGCGGCGCTGGCGATTGCGCTGATTCTGGCCTTCGTTTCCGCCCGCTGGCTGCGGCAGATGGCCGGGCGTTACCGCCGGTCGATCCAAGACAGCCATTCCCGGCTGCGGGAACACGGCCGGCAGTTGTACCTCACCGGCTTTTTGGTGGATCACGTCTCGGAAATCGTCGCGCTGGCCGACGTCGAACTCAAACTCATCTACATCAATCGTTTCGGCTGCGCCGTCCTGGGCGCCCGCGAGGAAGACCTGCTCGGCCGCCGCCCCGCCCTGTTGGAGCCGATGCGCGACGGCGACACGTCAAACCGGCAGTACGAAGTTCAGCACGCCGGGCTGGACGGCCGCCGCCTGACGCTGGAGGTGTCGGCCAACCGCATTGCTTACGAAGGCGTCGAGTACGTCTGCGTCGTCGCCCGCGACGTCACCGCCAAGCGGCAGGCGGAATGGGAAATCAGACTGGCCGCCACCGCTTTCGACAACGCATCGGAAGGCATGGTCATCACCGACGCCCGCAATCGCATCGTCGCGGTCAACGAAGCCTTCACCCGCATCACCGGCTACACCCGCCAAGACGTCATGGGCAAAGACCCGGCCATCCTGTCGTCGGGACGCCAGGGGGAAGAATTTTATGTTGAAATGTGGGAACGGCTGAAAGCCTACGGCCATTGGTCGGGCGAAATCTGGAACCGTCGCAAGGATGGCATGGTCTTTCCCGAATGGCTGAGCCTGCGGCTGGTGCGCAACGAAAAAGGCGAGGTGGTCAATCACATCGCCGCTTTCACCGACGTCACCGAAGCGCGGTTGCAGGAAGAACGCATCCGCCATTTGGCGCAGTACGACTTCCTCACCGATCTGCCCAACCGCTTCTTGCTGCAAGACCGGCTGGAGCGCGCCATCGCCGCCGCTAAGCGGCGGTCGCGCAAGATCGGCCTGCTGTTCGTCGACCTTGACCGTTTTAAGAACATCAACGACTCGCTGGGGCACGGCGTCGGCGACAGGCTGTTGCGGCTGGTGGGGTCGCGGCTGGCGGCGGCGGTGCGCGCTTGCGACACCGTCAGCCGGCAAGGCGGCGACGAGTTCGTCATCCTGGTCACCGACATGGAGCAGGCGGAAAGCGCCGCGGTGGTGGCGCGCAAAGTCATCGCCGCGCTGGACGCGCCGTTCGACGTCGACGGGCATGAGCTGTCGATTTCCCCTTCCATCGGCATCGCGATCTATCCCGACGACGGCGAGGCGCAAGACGATTTGCTGCGCAACGCCGACATGGCGATGTATTCCGCCAAAGAAGCCGGCCGCCACACCTACCGCTTCTTCACGCCGGAACTGGACGCCCGAGCGTCGGAGCGGCTGTGGGTGGAGACCAATCTGCGCCGCGCCATCGCTTCGGGCGAACTCGAGCTGCATTTCCAGCCGCAGTTCGCCGCCGACGGCGAGCGGCTGATCGGCTGCGAGGCGTTGGCGCGCTGGCGCCACCCCGAACAAGGCGTGATCTCACCCGTGCAGTTCATCCCAGTGGCGGAAGACACCGGGCTGATTCATCCGTTGGGCGATTGGGTGCTGGAAAGCGCTTGCCGGGCGCTCACCTTGCTGCCGCCGGGCTGCGAGAACCTGCGCATGGCGGTCAATCTGTCGCCTTTGCAGCTGCGGCGGCCAGGTTGGGCGCGAAAGGTGCTCGACACCCTGCAAAGTCTCAACATACCGCCGACCCGGCTGGAGTTGGAAGTCACCGAAGGCGTGCTGATGGAAGGGTCGGAAGCAATGACCGGCCCGCTGGCGGAATTGCGCGCCGCCGGAATTTCCATCGCCATCGACGATTTCGGCACCGGCTATTCCAGCTTGACCTATCTGCGGCGCTTCCACGTTGACCGGCTGAAAATCGACCGCGGTTTCGTCAATGAACTGGACGACGGCGGCGACGGCGAAGCCATGGTCGGGGCGATCATCGCCATGGCCCGCTCGCTGCATATGGAGACCGTGGCGGAAGGCGTCGAAACCGGCTTCCAATCCAACCGGTTAGCAGAAATGGGTTGCGACGTGCTGCAAGGCTATTTGTTGGGTCGCCCCTTGCCGCTGGCCGATTTTCTCAAACTGGCGGAAACGACGGCGCAGTCTTGATCCAAGGGTCCTGATCGAGGGCCATTCGGCCAGCGCCGTCAGTCCAGCCACCCGGCGCGGCGATAGGCCGCCGCGGCGTCGCTCAACAAGCCCGGCAGCGCCGCGGCCTGCGCCGAAAAATCGTCGTCCGTCGCCGCAGCCCCGGCGTCTTGGGCGCCGATGCACGCCGCCTCCAGCACGCGGGCGGCGGCGCTGACCTGACAAGCGCCAAACGTCCCAGCAGTGCTTTTAAGCGTATGCGCTTCCCGCCGCATCATGGCGACGTCGCTCGGACCGCCGGTCAACCGCGCCACTCTTCCGGCCGCCTCGTCGAGAAACTGGCGAATCAGGCTGGTCAGCATGTCGCGATCCAAATCGCGCTCCAACTGCGCCAGGGCGTCCGCGTCGAGCGCGCCGCGGTCGGAAGCGGCGCCGTCAATATGAGAGGATTGCGCTTCGGCGAAAATCCCGCCCACGCTGGGCGCCGGCGGGTTATCACTCAGCGGCGTAGCGGCGGCGGCTGGCGGGCTCGCCCCGTCGCCCTCGCCGGAAGGAGCAGGAAGGCAGGCCGGACGGTTCCCCGACGCCATCCAGCGGGCGGCGGCGGCGAGCAACTGGCTGCGCTCCAGCGGTTTCGGCAAATGATCGTTCATGCCGGCGTCCAGGCAGCGGCGGCGGTCCTCCTCCGCGGCGTCCGCGGTGAGCGCGATGATCGGCGTAAGGCCGGCGGGCGGCGGCAGCGCGCGGATGCGGCGCGTCGCCTCCAACCCATTCATCACCGGCATGGCGACATCCATCAGCACAGCGTCGAAAGTCATGCCCTCCATCGCTTCCAAGGCTTCGCGGCCATTGGCGGCGTGGATCACTTCATAACCGGCGCGCTCCAGAAAGGCGGTGGCCACCATGCGATTGGTTTCGCCGTCCTCCGCCAACAGGATGCGCCCCAGCGTCGGCGGCGCCGTCGGCGCGGCGAAGCCCGGGGGGCTGGAAGCGGCGATGGTCGGAAAGAACGCTTGCGATCGCGGCGCTGTTTCCGCCTTCAAAGCGGCGAGCAAAGCGGCGGCCGGCGGGTCAAGCTGGCTGCTACCTGCCCGCAAGATGCAAAGCCGGATGAT
>CALGOL010000276.1 GCA_937960755.1 uncultured Azospirillum sp. | reverse complement strand
GTCGATGGCGCCGGGCGGGGCGGAGACCGCATGGGCCTTGGCGCGCATCACCTTGGCGGCGCCGGCGATTTCCGCCACGGTTTCGCCGCGCACCCGCAACGCCATGAGGAAGCCGCCGATTTGCGACGGCGTCGCGGCGCCCGACATGATGACCTCGAACGCCTGTTCGGCTTCGGCCTCGGTCAAGGCGGCGCCGCTGGCGACCTTGGCGATGAACGGCTTGAGGTTGAGGGCGTCGGCGCTCATGCGGCGTTCTCCAGCTTGCGGTTGACCCGCAGGAAGTTGGCGAGCATGGCGTGGCCGTGCTCCGTCTCAATGCTTTCAGGATGAAATTGCACGCCGTGGATTGGCAAAGACTTATGCATCATCGCCATGACGCAGCCGTCCGAGGTGTGGGCGATGGGGATCAGGTCTTCGGGGAAGCTTTCGGCCTCCACCACCAGCGAGTGATAGCGGGTGGCGCGGAACGGCGACGGCAGGCCGGCGAGAATCCCGCGGCCGTCATGGGTCACGCTGTCGACCTTGCCGTGCATCGGAACCGGCGCCCGCACCACCTTGCCGCCGAAGGCTTGGCCGATGGTTTGATGGCCCAGGCACACCCCCAACAGCGGCGTGGCGGTTTCGGCGCAAGCGGCGGTCAGCGGCAGACAAACGCCCGCCTTGTCGGGATCGCACGGCCCCGGCGACAAGACGACGCCCCAAGGCTTCATCGCCATCGCCTCTTCCACCGTCACCGCGTCGTTGCGGCGCACCACCACTTCCGCCCCCAGTTCGCCCAGGTAATGGAAGAGGTTGTAGGTGAAGCTGTCGTAATTATCGATGAGCAGCAGCATGGCGTCCGACCCCGCCCCCTGAAACAGGGGCGCCAAAGACCAAAAGGAAGGCGGACACCCTAACGGCTTGAACGGCGGATTTCCAGCGCGGGAAAGATGGAAAGCCGGCGGCCGGTCAAATCTCCACCTGCCGGCCCAGCTCCACCACCCGGCCGGGGGGGATGCAGTAGTATTCTGAAGCGCTGCTGGCGAATTTGGTCAGGGCGATGAAAATCGGCTCCTGCCACCGCGGCAATCCAGGCCGAGACGAACGGATGAAGGTCTCGCGGTTGACGAAATAGCTGGTGGTCATGTCGTCGAACGGCAGGCCCGGCACCTTGGCGTCTTGCAGCACTCGCGGCACGTTGGGTTCGTCCATAAAGCCGAAATGCATAATGACGCGGTAGAACCCGGCTTGCAGCGGCGCCACCTCGACCCGCTTGGCCGGGTCGTAGTGCGGGATGTCCGCCACCTCCACCGTCAGCAGCGCCACCCGCTCATGCACCACCTGATTATGCTTGATATTATGCAGCAACGATGTCGGCACGGCGCGGCGATCAGCGGTCAGAAACACCGCCGTGCCGCTGACCCGCGGCAGGTTGCGCCGCTTGATCGAAGCGAGGACGTTGTCGAGCGGCAGGCTTTCCTCGGCCAGCCGGTCTTGCAGCACGGCGCGGCCCTTGCGCCACGTGAACATGGTGACGAACATCGCCACCGCCACCATGACCGGGAACCAGCCGCCGTCAAAGAACTTGCTGAGCGTAGAGGTGAAGAACGACACGTCGATGGTCAAGAACACCGCCGCCACCGCCAACGCCTTGCCGCGGCTCCAGCGCCCCAGCCGGCGCGCCACCTTGTAAGCCAGCAGCGTGGTCATCACCATGGTGCCGGTGACGGCGATGCCGTAGGCGTTGGCGAGCGCGCTGGAGGATTGGAACATGAAAACCAAACCAAGCACGCCGATCAGCAGCAGCCAGTTGACCCCCGGCAGATAGATTTGACCGATTTCCTGCGCCGAGGTGTGAGCGACCCGGAGCCGTGGCAGATAGCGCATCTGCATGGCTTGGCGCGTCACCGAAAAAGCGCCGGAAATCACCGCCTGGCTGGCGATCACCGCCGCCATGGCGGCCAGCGCCACCAGCGGGATCAGCGCCCAGTCCGGCGCCATGTGGAAAAACGGGTTCTCAATGGCTTCCGGCGAATGCAGCAGCAGCGCGCCTTGACCGAAGTAGTTCAGCAGCAGGCACGGCAACACCACCGCGTACCACGCGACGCGGATCGGGTTGCGGCCGAAATGGCCCATGTCGGCATAGAGCGCCTCCGCCCCGGTCACCGCCAGCACCACGCCGCCCAGCAGCAAAAAAACCTGTCCGCCGTGAGTGGCCAACAGATTAAAGGCGTAAACCGGCGATAAGGCCATCAGCACTTGCGGCTGCTGAGCGATCTGCCACGCCCCCAGCGCGCCCAAGGTGACGAACCACGCCACCATGACCGGGCCGAACACCGCGCCGACCTTCGCCGTGCCCCAGTTTTGCACCAGGAAAAGTCCGATCAGAATGCCGGCGGAAATCGGCACGACGTAGGGATGAAAGGACGGGGCGACCACCACCAGCCCTTCCACCGCGCCCAGTACCGAAATCGCCGGGGTGATGAGACATTCGCCGTAGAACAGCGCGGCGCCGGTCAGGCCCAAAAACATCACCGCCATGGTGCGGCGATGCCGCGCCCGCATGCCGCGCAACGCCAGCGCGGTCAAGGCCAGAATGCCGCCTTCGCCTTCGTTGTCGGCGCGCATGACGAAAACGACGTATTTGATCGTCACCACCAGCACCAGCGACCAGAAAATTAGCGACAGCACGCCCAAGACGGTTGCTTCGCTAAGGTCAAAACCGATGCCGTGAGTCAGACATTCGCGCAGCGTGTAGAGCGGACTGGTGCCGATGTCGCCGTAAACCACCCCTAACGCGCCGAGGACCAATCCTTTGCGCATACCATCGCCCCGTGAGGAGCCAGCGACGCCGCTCATGCGACAACTCCGCGAAAAACCGCGTGAAAAACAAGATAGCGCAACGACCTGAAGTCAGATCGGCATTAGCGCGGCGGCGACCCGCCGCCCTTCCGCTAGCAGAATATTGAAGGTCCGACAAGCGGCGGCCGAGTCCATCGACTCCAGCACCACCCCCGCCGCGCGCAGATCGAGCCGCAACTGCTTGGGCGCCAGGGCGGCGCGGGCGCCGCTGCCCAGCAACAAAATCTCCACCGGCGGCTCCGCCGCCGTAACCTCGCCAAAATCGGCGGCGGTCAGATCGGCGAAGGCCGGCGGCGTCCACGCCACCGTGCGGTCAGGCAGCACGATGACCGCGCCCGGCCGCCAGAAGCCGGCGACGCAAAACTGACCTTCCCCATAGCCGTCAATGATTTGGCGGCCGGCGGGGATCATTGGCGATAAGTCGGCCATAGCGCGGCCCCCCAGTCTGTTCTAGAGCCGGATGGACGATTAGAGCGGGATGGATTTCGGCTTGGTGCGCCGCATCCAGGTCAACACCATCAAGCGGGTCAGCATATTGGCGGAGAACATCGAGGTGGCGATGCCGATGGCCAGCGTCACCGCGAAGCCGCGCACCGGACCGGAACCCAGGAAGTACAGCAGCACCGCCGCAATCAAGGTGGTGAGGTTGGAGTCCATGATGGTGGCGAAAGCGCGGGTGTAGCCGGCGTCGATGGACGATATCACCGAGCGGCCGAAACGCTGTTCTTCACGAATACGCTCGAAAATCAAAACGTTGTTGTCCACCGCCATGCCGATGGTCAGAACGATGCCGGCGATGCCGGGCAAGGTCAGCGTCGCTTGGAAGGCCGACAGCAGCGCCACCAGGAAGATCAGGTTGAACGCCAGCGCGGTGCAGGCGAACACGCCGAACAGGCCATAGGTCGCCAGCACGAACGCCACCACCAGCGCGAAGCCGGCGATAGAGGCGATCTTGCCGGCCTCAATCGAATCGGCGCCAAGGCCGGGGCCGACGGTGCGTTCCTCAATGACGTGCAGCGGCGCGGGCAACGCGCCGGCGCGCAGCAACAACGCCAGATCGCTGGCGGTCTGCACGGTGAAATGGCCGGAAATCACCCCGGAACCGCCCAAAATCGGTTCGCGGATCACCGGGGCGGAAATCACCTTGCCGTCGAGCACGATGGCGAAGGGGCGACCGACGTTTTCCTTGGTGGCGTCGCCGAAGCGCTTGGCGCCGACGGAATCGAAGCGGAACGACACCACCGGCTCGCCGTTCTGGAAGCTGGGCTGGGAGTCGACCAGCGTGTCGCCGCTGACCATGACGCGCTTGCGCACCGCCATGTATTGGCCGGGGTTTTCCGCCATCGGCAAGCGTTCGGACGCCGCCGGCACCCGCCCCGACGCCAAGTCGGCGAAACTAACGCTGTCGTCCACCAGCCGGAACGACAGTTTGGCGGTCTGCCCGAGCAGGCGCTTGATGCGCTCGGGGTCGTCCAGACCCGGCAACTGCAACAAGATGCGGTCGACGCCCTGGCGCTGGATCGACGGCTCCTTGGTGCCGGTCTCATCGACGCGGCGGCGGACGATTTCGATCGATTGCTCAACCGCCTGATTGGTCTTGGTGCGGATGGCGGCCTCGGTGTAGCTCACCAGCACGCGATTGCCGTCGCGCACCGCCGTTTCCAAATCTTGCGCGTCGAGCTTGCGCACCGCTTCGCGGCCGGCGTCGACTTGCGCCGGATCGCGCACGGTGAAGGCGACGCCGTTTCCTTCGACCGCCAGATCGACATAGCCGATCTGGGCTTGGCGCAAGGCGGAACGCGCCTGATCCAGCAGCCCGTTGATCCGCTCGTTGATGACGCTGCGCACGTCCACCTCCAGCAGGAGGTGAGAGCCGCCTTGCAGATCAAGGCCCAGATTGATGGTGCGCGTCGGCGCCCAAGACGGGGCGGCGGCTTCCCACCCTGCGACCGTCTTGGCGTCGAACAGGTTCGGCGCCGCGTACAGCAGCCCCAGCGCGCAAATCACAGCGACAAGGATC
>CALGOL010000275.1 GCA_937960755.1 uncultured Azospirillum sp. | reverse complement strand
GACCACCGAGATCTACACTCTTTCCCTACACGACGCTCTTCCGATCTGCAGCGCATTGGCGAAGTTGTTCATGAACGCCGCCGTGCGGCGGCCGCCAAGCGCCTTGCCGATCAGTTCGACCGCCAGCGCGGCGTCGCCGCGGGCGTGAGCGATCACGCCGGCCAAGTGCAGCGTGTCGGGGTTCGCCGGGTGGATGCGCAAAATCGCCTGCGCGACCTCGGCGGCTTCGCTCAGGCGCTTTTCATTGAAGAACCGCACCGCCAAGTTAAAGGCGTCGGCGAAGCTCATGCCGGTCTGGGCCGGCGGGGCTTCTTCTTTTTGGGCGGCTTCGCTCATGGCGGAAACGCCGTCAGGCGGCGCGGCTGGCGCACCAGCGCCGCCACATGTCGCGATAGCCTTGCTCGAGCGCCCGAACGTAGGGCTCGTGCCGCATCAGCGGCGACGTCAGCATGCGTCGGCGCACGTCGGCGCGCAGGCGCGGGTTGCGCTTGATTTCCTCGACGATGCGCAGCACGACGCCGGGATACTCCGTCGCGTTCCCCGCCACCCAGTCCGGGCGGCCGATATTGATGAGCGCCGAACGGCCGAAGCGCTGCATCGGCGTGTCGCCGCTGACGGTCGCCATTGGGACGCCGACCCATAAGGTGTGCATGGTGGTGGTGACCCCGGTGTAGGGGAAGGTGTCCAGCGCCACGTCGATGTCGGCGAAGCCGTCAAGGAAGGCCCCCAGCGGCGAGTGGCCCTGGAAAACGATCCGTTCGGGAGCCACCCCGCGGCCGGTCATGGCGTCCAGCACCCGCTTTTGCACCATCGGCGCGTCGAAGGTTTTGTATTTGAAGATGATTTTGCTGTCAGGGACGGCGCGGACGATTTCGCTCCACGCGGCGAAAGCGGCTTGCGACAGCTTGGCCGGGTTATTGAAGCAGCCGAAAGTGATGTAGCCGTTGCGCAGCCATGGCGACGGCGTCGCCTGGCGCGGCGCGGCGAGCGGCGCGTAGCAATAAGCTGTTTCCGGCAGCGTCCAGGGCTTTTCGACGAAACCGGCGGCGGCGGCGGGCGACAGCAGGTGCGGGTCGAGCAGGGCGTAGTCGACGCTGGGCGCGCCGATGGTGTTGAGATAGCCGATCCAATTCGCCGTGATCGGGGCCGGTTTGCGGGTCAGCGCCAAAATGCGGTTGCGGGCGGTGTGTCCCGACAGGTCGATCAGGATGTCGATTTGGTCAGCTTGAATCAGGTCGAAGACTTGATTGTCGTCCAGCGCGCCGGCCTCGCGCCAGTTGGGAATGAACTGGCGGAAGGCGTCGGTCACCGGGTCGGACCAAGTGCATAAGGAATAGGCGTAAAGATCGAAGGCGTTCTTATCGTGCAGGCGAAACACCGGCTCCAAGTAATGAGAAGCGGGGTGCATGATGAGGTCGCCCGACAGATAGCCGATCCGCAGCCGCCGTTCAGGGGACGGGTCGTTGACGTAGCCGGCGGGGCGGGGCCCGGCCATCGACTGTATCCGTTCGCCGACCCGGCGGTGTTCGGCCATCATCCGGTCAAGCGGACACTCCTCATCGTAGTTCAGAATGGATAGATAATTCTGCCAGATCCCGACCAGGGTCGGATCAATTTCCAGGGCGGCGCGATACTGCGCCAAAGAATCCTGAATGAAGCCCAGCCCGAAATAGACGCCGCCAAGATTGGTCAGCGCCCGGACATTGTTCGGGTCGCGCGCCAGCACGAAGCGGAAATGCTCAAGCGCCGCCTCGTAGCGATTGGTGCGCATGCCGGCGAGACCCAGATTGAAATGGGCTTCGCCATGTTCCGGATCGGCGGCCAGCACCCGCTGACCGGCTTCATAGGCTTCCTCGTGGCGGCCGAGGTGAAGGTATATCTGCTGCGTCTGCATCAGCAGCGCCGGTTCGCTCAGCCCGTCCCGCATCGCCTGATCGCAGGCGGCCAGGGCGTCGCCGTTGCGCCCTTGGTTCAGCAACGTCAGCGCATTGAGAACGGCGCGACGGCCGGCGTCGGTCGGAAGAGAAGGCATGGGACGGACGTCCTTGGCTGATCGTACGGGGCGCATCTTGCGCCGCGGCGACGCATCGCCGCCGCGGCGGCTCAAACTGGCGGAAGGGCGGGGGGGAAATCAAGCTGAACCGCAAGGAGCGGACGCATTATTTTCCATAATATTAATTATAATTTATTTTGCTGTAGGCGGGCGGGTTCAAAAGCGAAGCGCGTTTTCACGTTGCGGCGGCTTGCCGCGCCGACGGCCCTTCCCCCGGCAGCAAAGCCGCGCCGCCGCGTTCAAGCGTCAGCAAGGCGGCGACGAAGGCGCGAATTTGCGCACGGGTGTCAAGACGGGCCGCCCGCAACGGATTCGGCCCGAACGGCAGTTGCGGCAGCGCGTCGGCGTGTTTTGCAAGAAAACGGGCGGCGTAGGCGCGCCATTTTTCATCCATGCGCCCCATTGACGCATGGATGACGCAAAAATCAGTGCAGACGGCCAAACGATAGCCGGCGCGCCACGCTGAAAAGCTGAAATCCATATCGTAAAGGTGAAAACCGTCGAACGCCGCTTCATCGAAGCCGACCGCCGTCGCCGCTTCGCGGCGGGCGGCGATGAACAGGCCATCCAATGCTTGAGCCGGGGCGATCACCGCCGCCTCCATGCCGTAAACGTCGCATCGGTAGCACCCTTGATCGGCGACAACGTGATTGACTTGCCCGTGCTGGCGCGGCCAGCCGGCATGCATCCAGGTCGCCCCGGCCATCAAAGTGGTTCCGGCGACGCCGATCATGTCGAACCGCCGCAGCCGGTCGCGCAGCCGGGTTTCGAAGTCGGGGATGAGAATTTCGATATCGTCGTGGCAAAAAATCACGATATCGCCGGTGGCGCGGCGCAAGCCGCGATTATAGCCTTCGCACAGCGATCGGGCGTCGTGAACGCCGATCAATTCATAGTCGGAACCGTCGAGCAGCGCGGCGAAATTGGCGGACGCTTTGGCGAATTTATCGGGGTCGATGCTGCATATCACCAATGAAATCCGCCCCTGCCCCGGCTGGTCGGCGCGTTTCGTCGGCGCGTCGTCAGTCAAGGCCGGGTCGGCGCGGATTTCCGCCGCCAGTTTTTCCAGCAGCATTTGCCGGACGTCGTGGCGGGCCGGGTCCATGGCCAGACAGCGACGCAAGGCCGCTGGCGCGGAAATGCGCAAACCGGCGTAAGGGGCCGAGACCGCCAGCCATCGCCACAGATCGGGGCTGGCGGGGTCGACCTGCGCCATGTCGCGTAAGACCCGCGCCATGGCGGCGGCGTCGCCGCTTTGCCCCAAGACGTTGGCGAGATTGAACCAGATGGTTCCATCCAGCGGATTGAGCCGGCGCGCCCGACGCAACGTCGCGACCGCCGCCGCCATGCGGCCGTCTTTTCGCTGCAGCAGGCCCAAGACATGCAGCGCTTCCGCGCTCGCCGGGGCCATGGTTATGGCGAGGCGGCTCAGCTTTTCGGCCTCTTCCAGTCGTCCATTGCGCAGCATCTCGGTTGCGACGCCGGTCAACATGTCGACGTTCATAGGGGCGGTCTTCCCATTGTCTTTTTCCACCGTGGCGGCGCAGCGCCGTTCAGAGCGCGTTCTGGCGGTCGGCCAGCAGATCCATCGCTTGCCAGAATTTCGCTGACAAGAGCGAGCCGCCGGGAAATGTCGGCGGCTTGGCGGCGCGGATGCGCGCCGCCCAGACCTGACGCGCCGCCGGATCGCCGGCCAAATTCACGGCGGCGGCGACATACTCCTCCACATTGGCCGTCGCCATGCCTCCGAGGCCTAACGAGCGCAGAAAGCCGGCGCTTTGCCGGCATCGCGCCGCCGTTCCGGTCAAGGCGACGATCGGCAGATCGCACAGCAGCGGGTCGACCACCGAGACGGCGCCGGAGAACGGAAAGCTGTCAAGATAGACGTCGGCTTCGTTCAGCAGGCCAAGGATCGGTTCGCGGCTGGGGAACGTCGACAACAAGGCGATCCGGTCGCGCGTCACGCCGCGGCGGGCGAACTGGTCGGTGAGATAGGCGGAGGCCAGCCGGTAATCGTAACTGGTGCTCCAGTTCTGATTGAACGGATAAAGCGTCAGGACCGCGTCCGGCCGCTGGAGCAGAATGCGCGCCCATACCGCCAGAAGGTCGGGCGTAAGCTTATGCAGATTGGCTCCCGAAGCGAACAGCGGGCGTTCCGTTCCCATTCCCAGCCGTTCGCGCAGGCCGACGGGTTGCGGGGTGAGAGGCGGGCCGCTGAAATTGTATAAATTTACGGTGCCCTCAACCTTTATCAGGGTTTCCGTATAATGCGACGCCGCGGCCGGGTCTTCGTTCAAGGCGGCGGTGAAATAGGCGTCGAAGGTTGGCAAGCCCGTGGTCAGGGGGAACAGCGTGGTGGCGATTTGCAGCGGCGCGACGCGATGGGCGGCGACCACCCAGGGAATGTTTATCAGGCCGCAAATATTTTTACCCATCAACAGGATGTCCAGCTCGTCGGCCCGCATTTTGGCGACGATGGCGTCGGGCGACGGGTCCGGCAGCAGGACAAAGCCGTCGCAGGCCGACTTCATCTCGGTTTCCGCCGGGTCGCCGCTTTCCGACAAGGCGTAAAGTATGATCTCATAGCGCTCCCGGTCGTAGGGCAGCAAATGGGCGCGCAGCGAGGCCACTTCGGCGGCGTTGTTGAAGACGTTGCGGTACACCCCCACCCGGCGGCGGCCGGCGGCGCGGACCCGGCGCGGCGGCGTCAACTCGAGTTGCTTGCCGCGCCGCCGCAAGATCTCCCTGGTCAGGCGAGCGCGAATCGACGCGATGGCCGCCAGGTTTTTATCGACAAAATACAAAGGCAGCATGTTGCAAGCGTCCACCGTCGCTTCCAACAGGGCGGCGGCTTCGGGTTTCCGACCGAGACTGGAGGTGAAAAAATCAGCCGCGCGCCGCAGCAGCCGATCCATGTGCTTAAAATGCCGCTCGGGATCGCCTTCATGCGGGAACATCACCGGGGCGAAAGCCGCCGCCGGCATGACTAAGGCCGCCACGGCGGGGGTGATGGCGAACAGCATGTCGGGAGACGGCAGTTCGTATGGATAATGGTCGGCGAGCGCGGCCAAATAATCCAGCAGCCCTTGGATCGGATCGGCGCTGCATGGCGGCGGTTCGGGGCGTCGGCCGTGGATGCGCAGCAGCAAGATGGCGTTGGAGGTCTGAAAGCGGCGGATTTCGGCGGCGCTGCGGTTCAGATGGTCCACGGTGGGCGGGCCGTTCAGAATGTCGTTGCGCAAGGTTTCGACGGCGCGAAGCAGGCCGTCGACATCCGCATTCGCAACCATGTTCTCGATGCTCATCGCCCTGTCGCTTTCCCGTGGCCGAGGTGTGGTCAGGGGAGTCGTAATAGACAATTCCGGGCGTTTTGTAAGCGTGTTCCTGCGGTGGAGAACTTGCGGGGCCTGCGCCAGCGGCTTTGAACCCCGACTCGTCAGGTTCAAGAACGTTCGGCGGCATGGGGCGCGGCCTTGCTGCTTGATTAGAAACGCCAACAGTCAATTTTTAGACCGTTGGCGTAAAAGCCGGGGTTTGGCAATTGCGGCGACTGCGGCTACCATGCC
>CALGOL010000274.1 GCA_937960755.1 uncultured Azospirillum sp. | reverse complement strand
GGTGACTGGAGTTCAGACGTGTGCTCTTCCGATCTCAAGCCGCCCGGCGATCCCCGCCGGAACGCTTGCGGCGATGTCGCATTTGTTGACCAGCAGCAACGACCGTTGATCCAACAGCGCCAGCGTTTCCGGCTCGACGGCGGGCAGCCGGGCGGCGTCGACCACCGCCAGCACGATGTCGGCGTTTTCCGCGCGCGCCCGCGCCCGCGCCATGCCTTCCTGTTCAATGACGTCGCCGCCGTCACGCAAGCCCGCGGTGTCGGCGAGGATCACCGGATAGCCGCCAAGCTCCAGATGAACCTCCACCACGTCGCGGGTGGTCCCGGCGAGGTGGGAGACGATGGCGGCGTCGCGCCGCGCCAGCGCATTCAGCAGACTGGACTTGCCGACATTGGGCGCGCCGACGATCACCACATGCAGCCCGTCGCGTAAGCGCTCGCCGCGATGACCATCCGCCAGCACGATGGATAGTTCAGCGGCGAGGGCGCGCACCCCATCCGCGACCCGGTCAGCCAAACCACCAGGCAAATCCTCATCCGGGAAATCAATGTCGGCTTCGGCGTGGGCGAGCAACCGCAACAGCCGGTCGCGCCATCCTTCCACCCGCTGCGCCAACGCGCCGCCCATTTGCCGCAGCGCTTGCCGCCGTTGGGCGGCGGTTTCGGCGTCCACCAGATCGGCCAACCCCTCGACGCCGGTCAGGTCAAGCTTACCGGCGGCGAAGGCCCGGCGGGTGAACTCCCCGGCGTCCGCCGGCCGCAAACCCGGCAGACGGGACAGCGCCGCCGTTATCCCGGCAATGACCGCCCGCCCGCCGTGCAAATGCAACTCCGCAACGTCTTCGCCGGTGAAACTGGCCGGACCGGGAAACCACAGCAGCAACGCTTGATCCAGCGCGTCGCCGTCTTGCGGGTCGATCAAGCGGCGCAACGTCGCCAGCCGCGGCGCCGGCAAGGCCTTGCCGGTCAACGCGGTCAGGGCGGCCCCAGCCTGGGGGCCGGAGATGCGCAGCACCGCCACCCCGGCGCGGCCGGGGGCGGTGGCGAGGGCGTAAATGGTGTCGCCGGCCGACATATCGGAATCAACCGCCGCGCTGATCGGGGCGCAATTCGGTCTGATCGACCGCCAGCGCCAAGCGCTCCACCCGGCCGCCGCCCGCCAGAAGGGTTTGCAGGATTTCCTCGAGATCGTCAGTGGTGGCGAAAGTGTACCAGACGCCTTCGGGATAGATCACCATCGTCGGCCCGAGTTCGCAACGATCCAGACAGCCGGCGGCGTTGATGCGCATGCGCCCCTCCAGCCCTAACTCCTTGCTGCGCGCCTTCATATAGTCGCGCAGTTTTTCCGACCCGGCGGCGGCGCAACTGCCGCGCTTATGGCCATCGGGCCGCCGATTGGTGCAGACGAAGACATGGGCGTCGTAGTAATGCCGTTGCTCGCTCACGATCCTTGATCCTCTCCTTTGCGGCCGGCTCCAGCTGTCATCGCCTGCCAGAACGCCCGCTGCATTTGATCCATACCAGCCAGCCCCGCCGGCATCCATTGCCGCATCAGCGCGTCCGGCTCGGCCACGCGCATGCTGACCAGCAGACGTTCGCGCACCTCCGCCAGCAGAGCCTCTTGCAGCGGCTTGACGTCGGGCAAGCCTAGAAACTGGCGTGCTTCGTCGGCGGTGCAATCGATGTTGATGTTGATTTTCATGGCGTCTCCCCCAATCGGCGTTGCGCCGAATTCTCGTCACTATACTCCGGCCCGCCACTGGCGCAACCGGCCGTCCCGCGCCATTTCTGTAGCACGGCCAAGCGCCGCCCTCCTCCGCATCCAACGAAAGCCGCCGCCATGACCGCCAACCGGTTGGACCGCGAAACCAGCCCGTATCTGCTTCAGCACAGCGACAACCCGGTGCATTGGCTGCCCTGGGGCGGCGAAGCGTTTGAGCTTGCCCGCAAGCTTGATCGGCCGGTGCTGCTGTCGGTGGGCTACGCCGCCTGTCATTGGTGCCACGTCATGGCGCATGAAAGCTTTGAAGACCCGGCGACCGCCGCGCTGATGAACGAGCTGTTCATTAACATAAAGGTGGATCGGGAAGAGCGCCCGGACATCGACCATATCTATCAGGCGGCTCTGGCGGCGTTGGGTCAGCACGGCGGCTGGCCGTTGACGATGTTCCTGACGCCCGACGGTCAACCGTTCTGGGGCGGCACCTATTTTCCGCCGCGCAGCAAGTACGGCCGGCCGAGTTTCTCCGAAGTGCTGCACGGCGTCGCCGCGACCTACCGCGACTCCCGCGGCAAGGTGGAGCAGAACGTCACGGCGCTCGGCGACGCCCTCGCCCGCCTCTCCGACAACCGTGACGGCGACGGCGTTGACATTGGCGTGCTGGACCGCATCGCCGAACGGCTGTTGCGCGAGGTCGACCCGCATCACGGCGGCATCGGCGGCGCGCCGAAATTTCCGCAGGCGCCAATGTTTGAACTGCTGTGGCGGGCCTATTTGCGCAGCGGCAAACCGGCGCTGCGTGACGCCGTGGTCAACACGCTCACCCAGATGTGCCAGGGCGGCATTTACGATCACCTCGGCGGCGGCTTCGCCCGCTACTCCACCGATGAGCGCTGGCTGGCCCCGCATTTTGAGAAAATGCTCTACGACAATGCGCAACTGCTCCGCCTGCTGACGCTGGTTTGGCAAGAGACCGGCACACCGCTGTTCCAGACCCGCATTGAAGAGACGGTCGGCTGGCTGCTGCGGGAGATGGTGGCGGATGGCGGCGGTTTCGCCGCGACGCTCGACGCCGACAGCGAAGGAGAGGAAGGGCGCTTCTACGTCTGGCGCGAGGCGGAGATAGACGCCGTGCTGGGGGATGACGCCAGGCGGTTCAAGCATGTTTACGACGTCAGCCGCGGCGGCAATTGGGAGGGCGTCACCATCCTCAACCGGCTTAATCGGCTTGAGATGCTCGATCCGGCAACCGAAGCCGCGCTGGCCGACGACCGCGCCAAGCTGCTGGCGGCGCGCGCCGGCCGCGTCCGCCCTGGTTGGGATGATAAGGTGTTGGCGGACTGGAACGGCCTGATGATCGCCGCCCTCGCCGAAGCGGCGATGACGTTTAATCGCCCCGACTGGCTGGCTGCGGCCGACCGCGCTTTCGATTTCGTCATCCAACGCATGACCAAGAACGGCCGCTTACATCACGTCTATCGCGCCGGTGTGCTCAAGCACCTCGCCAGCGTCGACGATTTGGCGGCGATGAGCTTGGCGGCTTTGGCGCTGTATGAAGCGGGCAGCGCCCCGGCGCGCCTGCAACAAGCTATCGTCTGGGTCGATACGCTGGACCGCCATCACTGGGACGGTGACCGCGGCGGCTATTTCTACACCGCCGACGACGCCAACGCAGCCGACGGCGCGCCGCTGATCTGCCGCGTCAAGACGGCGCACGACGCCTCCACCCCCGCCGGCAATGGCTTGGCGCTGCATGCGCTGGCCCGGCTCTACGCCGTCACCGGCGAGGCGCGTTTCCGCGACCGGGCGGAAGCGCTGCTATCCGCCTTCGCCGGCGAAGTCGGCCGCAATTTCTTTCCGTTGCCGACTCTATTGAACGGCGCCGAAGCCTTGCAGCGGCCGACGCTGGCGGTGATTATCGGCGACGGTCCCGACGCCGACGCGCTGGCCCGCGTTGTATATTCCCGCAGTCTGCCCGACCGGATGCTGCTGCGCGCCAAGGGCGACGGCGCCGCCCTGCCCGCCGACCATCCCGCCCACGGCAAAGGCATGATCGCCGGCAAGGCGACGGCGTATATCTGCTTGGGCCAAACCTGCTCGCCGCCCGCGACGGACCCGGCGGCGCTTGATGCTCTCTTGAAGGATTGACGCGCATTATGGCTCGTTTGGTGATGGATACCCCGTTGGGCGCGCTCGCGCTGGTCAGCAGCGGCGGCGCGCTGGCGGCGCTGGACTGGAGCGATGAAGCCGCCGACGCCGCGTCGCCCGACGACCCGGTGCTGGCGAAAGCGGCCGAGCAATTGACGGAGTACTTCGCCGGCCAGCGCCGCGCCTTCGACCTGCCCCTTGCGCCCCGCGGCACGCCCTTTCGGCAACGGGTGTGGCGGGCGATGCTCGACATTCCCTATGGCGAAACCCGCAGCTATGGCGATGTGGCGCGGACGCTCCGCTCCGGCCCACGCGCTGTCGGCGGGGCGTGCGGCGCCAACCCGTTGCCGGTGATCGTGCCCTGTCACCGCATTCTGGCTTCCGCTGGACTGGGCGGCTATTCCGGCCGCGGCGGGCTGGAGGTCAAACAGTTCCTGTTGCGCCTGGAGGCGCGGCACCGCGTTTAATTTTGACGGATGGAAAAGCAGATGAGCCACGCAATACGCATACACGCCCACGGCGGCCCTGAGGTGATGCAGTGGGAAGCCGTGACGCTCCCCGCCCCTGGCGCCGGCGAGGCGCTGGTGCGCCACACCGCGGTTGGGGTTAACTTCATCGACACCTATCACCGCAGCGGCGCTTACCCTTTGCCTCTGCCCAGCGGCTTAGGCATGGAGGCCGCCGGGGTGGTGGAGGCGGTCGGCCCTGACGTGAGCGATATCGCCCCTGGCGACCGGGTGGTCTACGCCAGCGGCCCGATTGGGTCTTACGCCGAACAACGGGTGATGCCGGCGGCGGGACTGGTGAAGCTGCCCGACGGCGTCGACGATCAAGTGGCGGCGTCTTCGTTCTTGCGCGGCATGACGGCGCGCTATCTGCTGCGGCAAACGTTTCCCGTGAAACACGGCGACACGGTGCTGATGCACGCCGCGGCCGGCGGAGTCGGCTTGATCCTGTGCCAATGGGCCAAGGCGCTGGGCTGCACCGTCATCGGCACGGTGAGCAGCCGAGCCAAAGCAGAATTAGCCGCCGCCAACGGCTGCGACCATGTTGTGGTGACCGGCGAACAGTCATTTATCGAGGTCTGTCGCGCGGTGACGAACGGTCGCGGCGTCGATGTGGTTTACGACGGCGTCGGCAAGGACACCTTCTTCGACAGTCTGGATTGCTTGCGGCCGCGCGGCATGATGGCGCTGTTCGGCGCCTCGTCCGGTCCGGTGCCGCCGATTGATCTGCAAGTTCTGGCGAAGAAGGGCTCGCTATTCATCACCCGCCCCACCCTGTTCAGCTATGTGGCGACGCGGCCCGAGCTGCTGGAGAACGCGGCTGAGTTCTTCGCCGCGGTGGCGAACGGATCCGTCAACATCAGTATCGGCCAGACCTTTCCCTTGGCCGCCGCCGCGGATGCGCACCGGGCGCTGGAATCCCGCGCCACCACCGGCTCAACGCTGCTGACCGTTTAACCGTCCTTCCAGATGGCGGCCTTCATGCTCGCCACCATCGCCCCATGCGCCGCCAATTCTTCCTCGGTCGGCGCATGGGGCCGCGGCGGGCGGGCCGCGTGATGGCGCGGCGACCGCCCTTCAACCGGGCTCATCGTCGTCGCCGTCGCCGTCTTGGTTTCCGCCGCCAGCGCCAAGCCGGTCTGACGACCGCCCTTCAGTTCAAGATATACTTCCGCCAGCAGTTCAGAATCGAGCAACGCGCCGTGAAACTTGCGGCCCGAATTGTCGACGCCAAAGCGTTTGCACAGCGCATCGAGCGAAGCCGGTGCGCCGGGGAACTTCTGCCGCGCCATGGTCAGCGTGTCGACCGCGCGGGTCTTGGGCAGCGGCTTGCGGCCTGAGCTGAACAGTTCGGCGTTGATGAACGACATGTCGAACGTCGCGTTGTGGATCACCAGCGGCGCATCGCCAATGAACGCCAAAAACGCATCGGCGATCTCATCGAACTTCGGCTTATCAGCAAGGAATTCGGTGGTCAGCCCATGCACCCGCGCCGCGTCCGGCGGCACATCGCGTTCCGGGTTTAGGTATTGGTGAAACACCCGCCCGGTGGGGATCAGGTTGACCAACTCAAGACAGCCGATTTCCACCAGCCGGTGACCCTCCTCCGGCTTGAAGCCGGTGGTTTCGGTATCGAGCACGATCTCACGCATGATGCCGCCCATCCTTCTCTCGCAAGCGCCGTAGCGCCCGACGCAACGCCCGCCACGTTACCCCGCGCCCACGGCCGGTGGGAATCACCACATCGGCCCGACGACGCTTTTCCGCGTCGGGCGTCTGCCGCGCCAGCACCGCCATAAGCTTTTCCGCGGTCATTCCCGGCCGCGCCAACACCCGGCGGCGTTGGAGGAAAGCCGGACAGGACACCACCAACACCCCGTCGACCCGCCGCTCGGCCTTGGTCTCATAAAGCAAAGGAATATCCAGCACCGCGACCTTTAATCCGCAGCGGCGGGCTTGCGCCAAAAAGCGGCGCTGCGCCGCCTGCACCAGCGGATGAACCGCCTTTTCCAGTTGGCGCAAGGCGGCGGAATCACCGAAGACCCTCGCCCCCAACTTCCCGCGGTCGACGGCGCCTTCTTTCAGGCAATCGGGGAACAGCTTGGCCACCGCCGCCGCTCCCGCGCCGCCACGGGCGAACAACCGATGCACCACGGCGTCGGAATCGCACACGCCGCAGCCCATCCGCCGCAGCATGCCGGCGGCGGTGGTCTTGCCCATGCCGATCGAGCCGGTGAGACCAAGAACCAACATCGCCGCTTAGCTCGCCAGCACCGCGGCGCGCAGTTCCGCCGTCACTTGCGGTTCAACGCCGAACCACGCCTTGAAGCCAGGGCGGGCCTGATGCAAGAGCATGCCCAAACCGTCCACCACCTGATTGCCGCGCGTCCGCGCCGCCGCCAGCAAGGGCGTCTCCAGCGGCGTATAAACCGCGTCCGTCACCAAAGCGGCGGTTGGCAACGCATCAAGCTTGAGATCAAGCGCCGGTTGCCCGGTCATGCCTTGAGTGGTGGTGTTGACCAGCAGGTTCGCCTCAGCCGTCAGTGTTTCACGTGAAACCCAATCGGCCACCGTCACCCGCTCAGCCAGCCCGACCGAAGCCAGTTCGGCCCGCAACGCTTCCGCACGTTGCGTCGTGCGATTGGTCAGACGCACTTCCGGCGCGCCGGCGTCCAGCAGCGCCACGATAATCGCCCGCGAGATCGGAA
>CALGOL010000273.1 GCA_937960755.1 uncultured Azospirillum sp. | reverse complement strand
GCAGCGCCCGCCAGCGCCGCCCGCCCAAGCGCCGCACCGCCGCGTCGGGGGAGGTGGCGCCGAGAACCGTCAGCCCGACGACAACGACGAAGCCGATGGTCAGATAGACCCGCAAAGCGATTTCCGTCGCGACTTTGGGCAGGTCGGCCCCCATGTCGCCGACATAAAGCGCCAGATGCAGCAGCGCGTAGCCCAGTGCGGTCAGCCCCAGCAAGCGGCGCACCGTCATGACCCGGCCCCAGCGGAAAACCAGCCGCAGCGGGGTGACGGCGAGGCTGAGCAATAAAAAGCGCAAGGCCCAGTCGCCGGAGCGGTGAATCGCTTCGGTCCACGGCCGTGGGCCCAAATCGCCCCAGCCGGCGCGCCACGCCAGCCACACCGCGGGCGCCAACGCCGCAGCGAAGACCAGCGCCTTGAACCAGGAAAACTCGCCGTTGCGGTCGCGCCAGGGATACATCCCCGCCCTCGCTTCAAATTTGTTCAGTCCCGACCCTGAAGCTAGGCGCGACGCCGCCGCAGCGCCAGACACGATGGATCACAAAGCGGTGAAGCCGCCGGCGTGAATTCGCATTATGTCAAATCAATAAGATAATTTAGCCTTACGCTTTATTTGTCTCGTGAAACCCTAGATTTTTTAGCCAAACAAAACGACATTTACACGCAGAAAATATCATGTATTCATAAATAAAATCATATACATACTGCGCAATATACAGCGTCGCCATATTTTCACCATAAATAGGCCGCAATTGTTTCTTCGGAGTCGATCACAGCCGGAGAAACAGCCGATGCGCCAGCCCGCGCCGACATCCCTTGCCCGCCCGTCTCGCCCATGTTGACGACGCTGCGCTTCGCCTTCCCTTTGGCGCTCATGCTGGCGGCGGCGGGCTACATGCTGTCGCCCCTGGCCGACCGTCTGGTCGCCAACTGGTTCCAAAGCGACATGGAATTGCGCTCGCGGCTGATCTTCAGCACCGTGCGCGACGTGGTGGCCGCCCATGTGCGCGACGGCCGGCGCGACGAATTGGAAAAGATTTTTCGCCGCCTGACGGAAGACGAGCGCGTGCTGGGGCTGGGGTTGTGCGTCGGCGGCAAGCTGGAAACGACGTCCGCCGGCTGGCCGGCGGCGGTGGGTTGCCCGCTAATCGCGGCGCTGCGGCCACTGGTCGAAGGAGCCCCGCTGGAGCCGACATTCCGCGACTATCAACTGACGGGCGGGCGGGCGCTGTTGTCGTCGTTCCCGGTGGGCGAAGCGCCGGCCCCGCCGTCGTTGCTGCTGATCCTGCACGATCTCAGTTTTGTTGAGCGGCGCAGCGAAACCACCCGGCTCTACCTTGCCGCTTTGCTGGCCGGGGTTGGTTTTCTGGCGGCGCTCATCACCATCGCGGTGGCGAAACTGACGCTGCGGCGCTGGCTGCAATCGGCCCGCGCCCAGCTTCAAGCCGCAGCGCTGCCGCCCCCGCCCTGCGCGCCGGGAGA
>CALGOL010000272.1 GCA_937960755.1 uncultured Azospirillum sp. | reverse complement strand
GTCAAGGGAATATTGCCTATGGTAAGTGTTCCGCTCGATGATCTGATAGAATCTTCTATGGTTTTGCGAAGTTTATGAATATCTGCGCTAAGATTGCGAAGAATCTTCATAGCCATGCTGTCGCCTTCGCGAATGACTCCGAGAAGCAGATGTTCAGTGCCGATATAATCATGCCCAAGTCGTAAAGCTTCTTCACGGCTTAAACGTATCACATCTTGAACTCTGTTTGAAAAATTACCTTCCATACTGTATATATAGATAAATGTGCATGAATGAACGATATCCGAAGATATGGTCTGTGATTGTGGCGAATGTGTCCAACTTCTCTGCGGAAATGTTTGCATTGGGATCGAAGCAATGATACCATATCTGCATGATGGTTCGGCAACATATACTTTCGCCATTTTGTGACGCAAACTAATGACTTTTTATTGTTTATGCAAACTTTTGCTCCATGAACACCGCAATCGAATAGAATTGCTTGGTGCGATGACGAGGGAAAACACAATGTATATATCGGTGAGTGAAACATAATGATAGATAAAAGCGTAGCTGCACGCCATAGAAGCACTATGGGTTCGCCTGCGGCCGGCCGATCCGGCGCTGCTGGGCAATTACGGCAATGCGCTGCTGGATTGCGGCTTGCTGACGGCCGCCGCCGCCGCCGCGCGGCGGGGATTGGCGCTGGAGCCCGCCGCCGTCCCTTGCCTGGTCAACCTCGGCAATGTTTTGAAGGAGCGCGGCGAGCCGGCGCAGGCCGAAAAACACTATCGCCGCGCGCTGGCGACGGCGCCGGAGCGGCCGGAAATTGGTTTGAATCTGGGCATGGCGCTGTTGCAGCAGGGGCGTTTCGCCGAGGGCTGGCGGGCGTATGAAAACCGTCTGCGGCAAGCCGACTGGCCGCATCGGCGCGATTGCCCGCAGCCGGAATGGACCGGCGGGGCGTTGGCCGGCCGGACGATTTTGATCCACGCCGAGCAAGGGCTGGGAGACACCTTGCAGTTCGTCCGCTATCTGCCGCATCTGCGCCGGCGGGGAGCGCGGGTGATTTTCGAGCCGCAGCGGTCGTTGGCCCCGTTGCTCAAAACATTGGCCGGCGTCGACGCGCTGGTTCCACGCGGCGATCCCCCGCCCGGCTTCGACGTTCATGCTCCTTTGCTCAGCCTGCCTTGTCGGCTGGGATCGCCGCTTCCGGCGTCGGCCGACGTTCCTTATCTGACCGCCGACCCGCAACGTCTGGCGACGCAGCGCCGACGACTGGCCGATCGCCCCGGCTTTAAAATCGGCGTCGCTTGGCAAGGCAATCCCGAGGGGCTGGCCGACCGCGGCCGGTCCTTTCCCGCGCGGCTGTTCGCGCCGCTGGCCCGGTCGCCCGGCGTGCGGCTGCACTGTCTGCAACGGATACACGGCTTGGAGCAGCTCGCCGATTGGCCTGACGACGCCCCGCTGGCCGACGCCGACTTGCCGGTCGACATCGACGGCGCGTTTGTGGATACGGCGGCGATTATCTGCGGGCTTGATTTGGTGATTACGTCCGACAGCGCGCTGGCGCATCTGGCCGGGGCCATGGGACGGCCGGTTTGGGTGGTTTTACAAGCGGCCCCTGAATGGCGCTATCAGCTTGGCCGGACGGATTCCCCCTGGTATCCGACAATGCGGTTGTTTCGGCAGTCGCGGCCCGGGGATTGGGAAAGCGCTTTCGCCGCCGTGGCGGCGGCGTTGTCGGAGCGGCTGGCGACCACCGACGTGTGCGACGTCGCACATCGTGCAAGCGGCCGCGCGTGAGCGGCTATTTCCAATTTCCGCCGACGGTGGATTGCGGAACGCTTGGCAGATTGAAATTGCCGTTGGCCCAGCAACGTTTGCAGTACTCCATATTGCCGAATTTTCTTTCGTCCGTGGCGTCAAGATAGCCGGGGGCCACCGGAACCGACAGTTCCGGGTCCTCCATCGCGTCGCGGCCGAAGGCTTTGGCCGCGGCGAACACCGGCGGACCGCAATACAAGAACAGCCGGTCGCCCAACAGCATCGGCCCGTCGCACCAGCAGGCGCAAGGAATCGGCGCTTCGTGCGTCGGGTCTTGCGGCAAGGCGCGGAACTCGCCGGCTTCGCTGATGTGAATTTTATCGCGATGACGGGCGTAAACCTCCTCCAGCTCGTCATGGCGGTCGAAGGCCGCGTAGACGCTGACCCGCATTTCATCAATGCACGCCCAGGCCTCTTCGGAAATTTTGCGCAGCAATAGGCCGTTGGTGGCGACGAAGATCGTCCCGACCACCCCCGACGCCTTCAGCATCTGGACGCCTTCGTTAAAATGGCGCCAGAGCAGCGGTTCGCCGGGGCCGTGGATACGCATATTATCGACGTAATAGCCGGATTCCCGGGTCGCATCGAGAAAACGCTGTAAATCTTCCAGCGACAGTTCATATTTTTTCAGCATCTTGCGCTGTTCGCCATGCGCGCACATTTCGCAGTCGTACTGGCACTGTGAGCGAACCTCCAGCTTCATTTGGCGAATATGGCGCATTGACACGGTCTTTCCTAATCCCTGCGATAAAACTTGCGAGGAAAGTACCGCGCGCTTCAATGATCCGGCAAGAGCCAAATATATGTTTGATTTTTATGGGTTTTATGAAATCTGCGCCATTGGCGGGATATTCCTTGCCGGCTACTTCGCTGTATTATGCCGGCGCGCCATGGAAATATCTCGATAGACGTCTTGGCGAAACCAGCGCGGCGTCCCGCGCCGCCGCATTTCGGCGCTCCGCGCGCCTAAGCGCCGATGTGCGACGTCGCACATGCTGCGCTTGACAGCGGATTCGAATTGATTCAAAGCATCAACCGCGCTTTCCGCCATACGATCTCCGCATCCGAACTGATAAAAGAGCCGAGGCCATGTCCCCTGACGCGCTCAAACAATTCCGCGAGTCCCGGGGGCAAAGCCAGGCGGATTTCGCCGCTTGGCTCAGCCTTTGCCTGGAAGAGACGTACGACCCCGCCGCCGTCGCGCGTTGGGAGGCGGGCTCCAAAGCGGCGCCGCCCGCCGTCGTCGCCTTCCTCGCCGGTTTCCGACTTGGTCCAGCCCGGATCATCGCGGTCGCCAATCAGAAAGGCGGCGTCGGCAAGACCACCACCACGCTCAACCTCGCCTATGCGCTGGGCGAAATCGGCCGGCGGGTGTTGGTGGTCGATGCGGATCAACAAGCCACCGCCAGCGAGGGCGCCGGCGTCGATCCCATCCGGGTGCAGGACGAACGGCGCGGGCTTGAAGACGTGCTGTTCGGTCAGACGTCGATCCGCGACGCCATCGTCAAGCGCGACGGCTTTGACGTTCTGCCCTGCACCATCGCCTTGGCCGAAGCGCAGATCAAAATTCTGCTCGACCCTGACAACGGCCGCTTCGTCTTGCGGGAAAAGTTGGAGGAGGTGCAGGGCGATTACGATTTGGTCCTGATCGATTGTCCGCCGGAACTGGCGCTGATTACGGTGACGGCGCTGGTGGCCGCCGATCAGGTGCTGATTCCAACCAAAGCCAGCCGGTACGACGTGCGCGGCATTCCCTTGATCCTGGAAACCATCGCCCGCATCCGCCGCCGCCAAAATCCCGGATTGGAGGTGTTGGGCATCGTCCCCACCATGTTCAATCGGACTTACGCGGTCGAACAGCAGGTGCTGGCCGACTTGCGGGTGTTGTTGCAGGGCAAGGCTAAAATCTTTGACCCTATCCCCCGCTCCACCGAAATCGATCAGGCGGCGTACGCTGGCGAACTGCCGCTGCGCATCCTGCCGAAAACCCATTCCGTCGGCGCCTATCGCGCGCTGGCCAGGGAGGTCGTTCATGGCTAAGAACTGGCGCAAAACCGACGCCGCCGATGCTTTGGCCAAGGGGCTGCGCGGCGTTGGAAGCGATTTTTTGTTCGGCGGCGGCGACGGCTGGCGGGAAACCGTGTCGCTGCGCTTGGGCGACATCGAACCCAATCCAGAACAGCCGCGCCGCCACTTTGATGAAGAAGAATTGGCGCGCTTGGCGGAATCCCTGGTTTCCGTCGGTCAGCTTTGCCCCGTTCTGGTGCGCGCCCATCCGCAAGAGCGTCGTCGCTATCTGCTGATCGCCGGCGAACGCCGCTGGCGCGCCGCCGCCGTCGCCGGGCTGACGTCGTTGACCGCCCATATTCTGCCCGACGAGGTCAACGACGCCCAAATCGCCCTGATCGAAAACCTGCAACGGGTCAATCTGTCGCCGATAGAAGAAGCCGAGGGCGTGCAACGGCTGATCGACAGTCATGGTTACAGCCAGGAGGAAGCGGGCGCCTTGCTGGGGCGGAGCCGCACTGAAATCACCACGACGTTGACCTTGCTCCGCCTGATCCCGGACGTTCGCGCCGAATGTGCGACGTCGCACACGCAGCTTTCCAAAGCGGTCTTGCTGGAGGTGGCGAAAATGCCGCCTGAAGAACAGCGTCGGGTCTGGCCGCAGGCGCGCGCCGGCGGCTTGACGGTGCGCGTCGCCCGCGAGGTGCGCAAGGGGCGGGCGGGCGCGGGCGGCGCTGACGTTTATGGGCGACTGATCGCCGGTTTCAGCCGTTTGCAAGCCGAGCTGGAGGCGGGGTTGGGCGCATTGGACGGCGCGCCGCCGCCGCCGCCCGCATCGTCGGAGTTGCGGGAATTGCGCCGTCGTTTGGCCGATTGCGCCGCCGCTTTGGACCGGCTGCTGGAGCGCTCGGCTTAACGCCGACAGTCGTTCGCGCAGGACCGTTAGGGTTTCGAGCCGAGCGGGGCTAGGCGGGCGTCGAGATCGAAAACCAGTTGTTCAACCCCGGCGGCGATGGCGTCCCACGACAAAACGTCGGCGGCGAAAGCCAATGCCCCCAAAGAGCAATGGCGATATAGCGCCGGGTCGGTCATCAGCCGCGCCGCCGCGTCGGCGACCAATAAGATGCGCGCCGCTCTCAAGCGTGGCGAGAGCAAGACTGACG
>CALGOL010000271.1 GCA_937960755.1 uncultured Azospirillum sp. | reverse complement strand
AATCACAGCAAGCCCCGTACCGGAATCCCCCTCGTTCTCAAGCGATTGCCCTGGAGGGGACGCATCAGCCATTGACGGCTGGCGGGATTGCGCCAAACTCAGGCGAGTGAGGCAAGGGGTGCTTGCGACCGATAAGGGATGACAGTCCGATGACGACCACGCGCTACGAAGCCGATTTCTTCGCCTGGGCCAATGAGCAGGCGGCCCTGCTGCGCGCCGGAAAACTGTCGGCCGCCGACATTGAGCATATCGCGGAGGAGATCGAAGATATGGGCCGCGCCGAGCAGCGGGAGCTTGAAAACCGCCTGAAGCAACTGCTGCTGCACCTGCTGAAATGGCGGTTTCAACCGGAACGCCGCGGCAGTTCCTGGCAAGCCTCCATCCGTATTCAGCGCGTCGAGATCGCTAAACACGTCAAGAAAAATCCAAGTCTTAAGGCGGACATCGCCGAAACCATGAGCGACGCCTACGAAGTGGCGCAAATCGCGGCGGCGGGCGAAACCGGCCTGCTTGAAACCGTCTTCCCCGCCGAATGCCCATGGTCTTACGAGCAGATCATGGACGCCGGGTTTTGGCCCGACGCCGCGACCTGACTTTTTAACCCCGCCGCTCTCCCAACGCCTTGGCGTCGTCCCGCAGGATGGTCTTTTGAATCTTGCCGGTGGAGGTCTTGGGCAGGCCGCGGAACAGCACGGTGCGCGGAATCTTGTAGTGCGCCAGATGATCGCGGCACCAGCTTAGCAATTCGGCTTCCGTCGCTTCCCGTCCCGGCTTCAAGGTGACGAAGGCGCAAGGGCTCTCGCCCCATTTGGCGTCGGGCCGCGCCACCACCGCCGCCTCCAGCACCGCCGGATGGCGGTAGAGCGCCTCCTCCACCTCCAGCGATGAGATGTTCTCGCCGCCGGAAATGATGATGTCCTTGGCGCGGTCCTTGATTTCGACATAGCCGTCGGGGTGCAAAACGCCCAAGTCGCCGGTGCGGAACCAGCCGTCCTTGAAGGCTTCCCCGGTCGCCCGCGGATTCTTCAGGTAGCCCTTCATCACCGTGTTGCCGCGCAAGGCGACCTCGCCGATGGTTTCGCCGTCCGCCGGGACCGGAACGCCGGTCTTCTCGTCCACCACGCTCCAATCCTCCAGCGTCGCCATGCCGACGCCCTGACGCGCCTTTTGCCGGGCGCGTTCGGTTGAGGTGAGGGACGCCCATGCCGGCTGCTCGGCGCACACCAGGGCGGGGCCGTAGACTTCGGTCAGGCCGTAAAGATGGGTGACGTCGAAGCCCAAGGACGCCATGCCGTCCAGCACCGCCGAGGGCGGGGCGGCGCCGCCGGTCCCCACCACCACCCGGTGATCGAAGGCGCGGCGGTCGCCGGCCGGGGCGTTAATCAGCATATTGAGCACGATGGGCGCGCCGCACATGTGGGTGACGCCGTAGCGGGCGGTTGCGTTGAACACCGCCGCCGCCTCCACCTTGCGCAGGCAGACGTGCGTGGCGCCCGCCGCCGTCACCCCCCAGGTGTAGGTCCAGCCGTTGCAGTGGAAGGCCGGCAGAGTCCACAAATAGACGCTGTCGGGATTGAGGCCGAGGGTGAAGGCGTTGCCCAGCGCGTTGAGATAGGCGCCGCGGTGGTGATAGACCACGCCTTTCGGGTTGCCGGTGGTGCCCGAGGTGTAGTTGAGCGCGATGGCCTGCCATTCGTCGGCGGGGCCGGCCCAGGGCGCCGGTTCGGCCGCCGCCAGCCAGTCCTCATACTCGACGTCGCTCAACGCCGGGGCGTCGGGGGCCGCCGGGTCGGCGATGTCGATCACAGCGATTGAATGTTCGACCTGCGCCAGCGCCGCCCGCGCCACCGCCGACAACTCGCGGTCCACCAGCAGCGCCTTGGTTTCGCTGTGCTCCAGAATAAAGGCGATGCCGGCGGCGTCGAGCCTGGTGTTGAGCGCGTTCAGCACGCCGCCCGCCAGCGGCACGGCGTAGTGGGCCTCCAAAAGTGCGGGAATATTGGGCGCCAGCACCGCCACCGTGCCGCCGCGCCCAACCCCCAACGCCGCCAGCGCGCCCGCAAAACGCCGCACCCGGTCGAGTTTTTCGGCGTAGGTGATGACCCGGTCGCCGTGAACAATCGCCGCCTTGGTCGGATAGACCCGCGCCGCCCGTTTCAGATAGGTCAGCGGCGACAGCGGCGTATAATTGGCCGGATTGGGATCGAGGTCGCGGTCGTAAATCGAAAACTCGCGGGACGGCGCGGCGGTCATAATCCACATGGCTCCGACAAAGATAGTGTAGAATATTGGTCAAGCACGGCTAAGCCGTGAAAGCAAGGGCGCTTTTAACCCCAGCCACACCCCGGCGAAGGCGCACGCGGCGAAGACCCAGCCGGAAACTGCGCCGGCCATGGTCCCGGACAAAACCACGCCGACGGTGCAGCCCAGCCCGGTCATCGCCCCCCAGCCCAACAGATCGGAAGAGCACACGTCTGAACTCCAGTCACCTTGTAATCTC
>CALGOL010000270.1 GCA_937960755.1 uncultured Azospirillum sp. | reverse complement strand
TTGATGCAAAAAGTCGCCGTCCGCCGGAACCCAGCCCAACGGCGCGGCGGCGGCGCGCAACGGCGCGCGGGCGTCATGGTTGCCCGGCAGCGCCAGCACCTTGAACGGCAAATCGGCGAAAACCCGCAACAGCTCGGCGTACTCCGCCGCGTCGCCCCGCTGCACGTTGTCGCCGGTCAACAGCACCAGATCGGGCGGCGTGTCCAGCGTCGTCAGCCAGCGCGCCGCCGCCTGCGCCCGGCGGACTGGATCAACACCGCCCAGCGACCGCCGGTCGGGCGTGGTGACGTGCAGGTCGGTCAGTTGCGCAATCAGCATCCGCCCACCGCCCCTTCTCTCTCGGCGCTCAGCTTCCCACCCAAGCGATGCGCAGAATGTTGGTGTTGCCGGGGGTGCCGAACGGCACGCCCGCGGTGATGACCAGCCGCTGGCCTTCTTCGGCCAAGCCGTCGTGCTGGGCGATGCGGGTGGCTTTCTGCACCATTTCGGCGAAAGTGCTGACATCCGCCGTCAGCACCGAATGAACGCCGTAGGCCAGCGCCATACGCCGCGCCGTCTCCTGCCGCGAAGTCAAACAAACGACGGGCACCTCCGGCCGCTCCCGCGCCGCCCGCAGCGTCGTCGAGCCCGAGGTGGTGTAGGTGATGATCGCCGCGGCGTGAATGGTGTGCGCCACCTGATTGGCGGCGGCGGTGATGGCGTCGGCGGTGGTGCTCTGCGGGTCGGGGTGCTGGGCGTCCATGATGCTGCGATAGAGCGGATCATGCTCCACCCGTTTGGCGATGCGGTCCATCATCGACACCGCTTCCACCGGATACTGGCCGGAGGCGGTTTCCGCCGACAGCATCACCGCATCGGCCCCGTCGTAAACCGCGGTGGCGACGTCGGAGGCTTCGGCGCGGGTCGGCGCCGGGGCGGAAACCATCGATTCCAGCATCTGGGTGGCGACGATCACCGGCTTGCCGGCGCGACGCGCCTCCCGCACCACGCGCTTTTGAATCGACGGCACGTCTTCGGCCGGCATTTCGACGCCAAGGTCGCCGCGCGCCACCATGACGCCGTCGGAAAGCTCGATAATCGCTTCCAGATGCTCGATGGCGGAGGGCTTTTCCAGTTTTGACAACAAGGCGGCGCGGCCGCCGATCAGCCGCTTGGCCTCCGCCACGTCCTCCGGCCGCTGCACGAAGCTCAGCGCCACCCAATCCACCCCTTGATCCAGGGCGAAGGCGAGATCGTCGCGGTCCTTCGGCGTCAGCGGCGACAGCGGCACCACCACCCCCGGCACGTTGACGCCTTTGCGGTCCGACAGCTTGGTTCCGCTGACGACGCGGGTGTCGGCGCGGTCGGGGCCCACCGCGGTGACTTCCAGCCGCACCCGGCCGTCGTCGAGCAGCAATTCCGAACCCGGCGTCAGCACCGACAGTATCTCCGGGTGCGGCAGGGCGACGCGGGTGGAATCCCCCGGCGTGCGGTCAAGATCGAGCCGCAGAACATGGCCCGGCGAAAGCTCGATGGGTCCGTCGGCGAAGGTCCCGATGCGCAGTTTCGGCCCCTGCAAATCGGCCATCACCGCCACCGGGCGGCCGACCATCGCCTCCATCTCGCGGATATGCCGCAGGCGTTCGGCGTGGTCGGAATGGGTTCCGTGGCTGAAATTGAGCCGGAAGACGTCGACTCCGGCCTCAAACAGCGCGCGGATCATTTCCGGCGTTGAACTGGCCGGACCCAGGGTGGCGACGACTTTGGTCAGACGAAAGCGGCGATAGGGGCTGCCTTTGCGGCGCATGGGGTTACGTCTCCCTCCACTGTGGCGAACCGGACGGCCGCCCGACGCCAAAATAGCAGAAAGACCGTAAATTCCAACCTGATTTGTTAGAAGCTTTCGTTTACATCTCTTTACAAGAAATCTTCCACCGCGTCGGCGAAAGCATCGGGCCGCTCTGCGTGCAGCGCCGCCACGGCGGAAAGTTGCTAATTTGGCAACTTAATATGGACGCGCGCGCCAAATCGCGGCATTAACCATGTATGAGCATAAGTGCGGCTAATCAGGAATTGCTGTATAAGCACGGCGCGGACCTTGCGGGGCTTGTCAGCTTCGACGGCGAGGACGCCCCCAATTTGCTGCCCTACGCCACCTTGACCGCAGCCCGCCGCGCTGGCGGCGATGGCGATTTGCCCGCCGTCATCGGCGTCTATGAATGGCAAAAAGCGCCGCTGGCGGTGCTGGTGGACGGTGACGCGCTGAATGGTGATGAAGAACGCCTGCAACGCATCCGCCGCATCGTGGCGATGCGCGGCGACGCGCCTTACATCGCGGTGCTGCGCCCCGGCGGCTTGACTGTCCATTTCGTCGCGCTGGACGGCGTGTCCTGGCGAGACAGCGACATCGCCGCAGATTGCGGCGCCGGAACCTTTCCGGTGCTGGCGAACCGCCGACCGAAGGCGGCGACCGACAGCAAAGCCTGGGTGACGCAAGTGGTGCTGGATTTGCTTTCCGGCTCCATCGACGCGCTGATCCGGCTGGGCCTTGACAATAACGACGCCGTGTCGTTGACCGGGCGGGCGCTGTTCGCCCGTTTCCTCGCCGATCGCGATTTGCTCCCCGCGCCGCAGTTTCCGACCGATCCCGGCGAACAAGCAAAGATTTTCGACGACGCGGAGACGGCGGCGAAAACCTCCCGCTGGCTCGACCAGACCTTCAACGGCGATTTTCTGCCCATGTCGCCGGGTCTGTTCGACCGTCTGCCGGGCGACGCCTTCTCCACCCTGGGCGACATCATGCATCGCGCCCGCGACAGCCAATTATCTCTGGGCTGGGAGAAAAAGTGGATCCATCTCGACTTCGCCCACATCCCGGTCGGGGTGTTAAGCCAAGCCTACGAAGCCTATATGCGTACACACCAGTCAGATTCGCAGCGCGATGACGGCAGCTTTTACACGCCGCGGCCCATCGCCGAGTTGATGACCCGCGCCGCCTTCGCCGCCTTGCGCGCCGACGGCGACGCCGCAGCGGCCAAGGTGCTGGACCCGG
>CALGOL010000269.1 GCA_937960755.1 uncultured Azospirillum sp. | reverse complement strand
TCCGGATACGAGGACGTCACGCCGCTGATGGTGGCCTCGACGCAGCTCGCCGCCCTGTCGTCGACGCAAATCGGCGCCCTGTCGTCCAGCGGCGCCGCCGGGCTGACGGCGACGCAACTGGCGGCGCTGACCTCGACGCAATTGGCCGGCTTGAAGACCGCTCAATTGTCGGCGTTGGCGACAGAGGCGATCGTCGGGCTGACCGCGGAGCAAATCGCCCTGTTGAGCACGACGCAGATCAACGGTCTGGGGCGCGTGCAATTGCGGGCCTTAACGACGACGCAGATAGCGGCGGTGACGCCGACGCAGATCGGCGCGCTCACCACCACCCAGGTTTCCAACTTGGCGGTGACCGAATTGCAGGCGCTGTCCGCCAGCCAATTCGACGCCTTGACCTCGAAACACGTCGGCGCCTTGACCGTGACCCAGCTTAACGGCCTGACGACGACGGAAATCGGCGCGCTCACCGCCCAGCAGTTGGGCGGCGTCACCACCACCCAGGTCGCCGGTCTGACCGCGACCAGCTTGGCGGCGCTCAGCGTCGGTCAGATCGGCGCTCTGACGCCGACGCAGCTTGACGCGCTGACCAGCGAACAGATCGCCGCGCTGACGCCCGAGCAGGCGGCCGCAGTGGAGGCGGCGCGGGCCTGACGTCTTTAACCGGCCGATATTCAGCCAGTCCAAGCAAGCGTTATGACTAAGGAAGCGTTATGAGTCGTGAAGCCCTGGCCGCCGCGGTCGAACACGCCAAAAACCGCAATCTTTCGGTTCTCGATTTGATTCGCCTCGCCGACGACTTTCGGCCGACGGCGGGCGACGCCGGCGTTATCCAATTGTATCAAGCCTGGATCGACAGCAACGACGACAACCCGCTGCTTTACGCGGTGCTGTTCAACCAATCGGTTTTGCTGGGCGAAGCGAATGATCTGGCGGCGGCGCGCGAGCGGCTGGAACGCTGCTTGACGCTCAATCCCGATTTCGCGCCGGCCTACATCAATCTCGGCCGCGTGCAGGAACGGCAAGGCGACGCGGCGGCTGCGGTGCTGAAATGGCAAGAGCTGGCCGACCGTCAGCCCGACCTGACCGGGGCGGCCGTCACCTACAAGACGTCGGCGCTTAATCAGATGGCCCGCGTGCTGGAGGACAACCAGCAGGACGAGGCGGCGGAAAACATGCTGTGGCGCAGTCTGGACCTCGACCGCAACCAGCCGGAAGCGGTGCAGCACTATCTCGCGCTGCGTCAGCGGCAATGCAAATGGCCGGTGGTCGCGCCGTGGGAGCGCGCGGGCCGCGCCGACCTGATCGCCGCGATGTCGCCGTTGTCGATGGCGGCTTACGCCGACGATCCCTTGCTGCATCTCGCCGCCGCCGCGCGCTACAACGCCCGCGACGTCGGCGATCCCGACGAAGGATTGATTACGCAACATTGGGCGGCGCAGGAGAGCGGACAGGCGCGTTTGCGTATCGGCTATCTGTCGTCCGACATGCGCGACCATGCGGTCGGGTATCTGACGGCGGAAGTGTTCGGGCTGCACGACCGCAGTCAGGTGGAAGTTTTCGTCTACTATTGCGGCGCTTTGTTCGGCGGCGCCCTGCAAGAACGTATCCAGAGCGGCGCCGACCATTGGACGCCCATCGCCGGCATGGACGACGCGACGGCGGCGCGGCGCATCGCTGATGACGGCATTCACATTTTAGTGGATCTCAACGGCTACACCCGCGACGGCCGCACCAAGCTGGTCGCCATGCGCCCGGCGCCGGTGATCGTCAACTGGCTGGGCTATCCCGGAACGATGGCCAGTCCGCACCATCATTACATCATCGCCGACGACTGGATCATTCCGCCGGAATATGAACGTTTCTATTCGGAAAAAGTGCTGCGGCTGCCGTGCTATCAGGCCAACGACCGCCAGCGCGTCGTCGCGGCGGAGCGGCCGACGCGGGCGGAGGCCGGCTTGCCGGAAGACGCGCTGGTGTTTTGCTGCTTCAACGGCTTGCATAAGATCAACCGCTTCACCTTCGCCCGCTGGATGACGATCTTGCAGCGCACGCCGCAATCGGTGCTGTGGCTGTTGTCGGGCGGCGCGACGGCGGAAGCCAATCTGCGCGCCGCGGCGGCCGCCGCCGGCGTTGATCCGGTCCGGCTGATCTTCGCTGAAAAGCTGGCGAACGCCCACCATCTGGCGCGTTATCCGCTGGCGGATTTGTTCTTGGACACTTTCCCCTACGGCGCCCACACCACCGCTTCGGACGCTTTGTGGATGGGCGTGCCGATGTTGACGCTTAGCGGCCGGTCTTTCGCCTCGCGGGTGTGCGGCAGCTTGATCCGCAGCGCCGGCTTGCCGGAACTGGTGTGCGCGTCGGCGGAGGAATACGTCGGCCGGGCGGTGGCGCTGGGGCGGGAAGGGCGGCGGCCGGGCGGGGCTTTGCAACGCTATCGCCAGCGGCTGGCGGCCGGGCGCGACGCTTGCGTTCTGTTCGACACGCCGAAGTTGACGGCGGGGCTGGAGGCTTTGTATCGCGAGATGTGGCGGGATTACGCGGCGGGTCGCTTGCCGCAGCCTGATTTGCGCGATCTCGACGCCGCATTGGACATTGGCGGCCGCTTCGACCACGACGCGCAGGAATGGCCGGATGACGCGGCGTGGCGCGAGTGGTGGGCGACGCGATTGCGCCGCCGACAGCAGGTCCGGCCCATCGCCGACCTTGGCGGCCAGCCAAAGTTCGCCTTCGCCGGGACGGTCGGCCGTGGCTGAGGGCGTGACCTTTCCCCCGTGCAGCCGCTCGACCTTGAGCGAGCCGAACACGGTATCGGTCGCCGCATTCTCCCAGCCGTTGTCCTTGAGGCTCATCGATCCGCGCATGCCGTATCGTTTCAACAGTTTCTGGAAATCGGCGCTGGCGTATTGGGAGACGCGATCCGAGTGGAAGATCAATCCCTTGTCGGGTTGGCGCCGGAACTACGCCATGGTGAGCGCGTCGATGACGAGTTGTCGGGTCATGCGCTCGCCCATCGCCCAGCCGATGAGTTGACGGCTGAAGGCGTCGATGACGACGGCCAAATACAGCCAGCCTTCGTTGGTCGGAATGTAGGTGATGTCGCCCGTCCACACCGTATCCGGCCGTTCCGGCTTGAAGTTGCGGTTCAGCAGGTTCTCGCAAACCGGCAGGTTATGATTGCTGTCGGTCGTCGCCTTGAATTTTCTTTTCGCCCGCGCCCGTAGGTCGTTGTCTTTCATCGTCTTACGGACCCGCTCCTTGCCAACCCGAATGCCTCGCGCCTTCAATTCGCGCCACATCCGTGGCCAGCCGTAGGCGCCCCGCATTTCGCCATGGAGCGCCCGGATGTGCGCCAGCAGCGCCATGTCGGGCACGCGCCGGCCGAGGACTGATGGAGCATTGGACGCTCTCTGCCGTTTCAAATACTTGCGATAGCCGTTGACGCTGACGTCAAGAACGGAACATTGTATCGTAACAGGCCAGTTTTTACGATGTCGCTCGATAAAGGCGTACTTCATAGCGACTCCTTCGCGAAGTACGCCGCCGCTTTTTTTAGGATATCGCGCTCCATTTTGACACGCGACAACTCAGCACGAAGGCGGCTGATTTCCATTTGTTCTTTGCTGACCGTCTGCGATTTTTCACCCTTCAATTTACCATCATCGGATGCCTTGATCCAGTTGTGCAACGTCTGCTCCGACAGGCCCAGGTTCTTGGCGACAGTCGCCGGACGTTCGCCGCCCTTTACCAGACGAACCGCCTCCTCCTTGAATTCCAGCGTGTAGCGCGCCCCTTGTCGTTTTCGTCATGCCGCCTCCGTTCCTGCGCCGATTTTATCCGGCTATGGGAGACGCTGCACGCGGGCAAGGTCATTTTAGAAGAAACCTGCGTCGGCGTCAGCCATGGTGGACGTCAGCAGGGCCCGGTCAAGAAACAGGTTGCGGCTTTCGCAGCTCGTTTCAGCGATTAAGATGCATCCATGGCAAGCCGAGCCATGGAGCGCGCGGTCGTCGGCGCTGGCCGCCGGTTCGTGATCGGCGCAGACCGGGTCGTTGGAGCAGAGCGCGATCCGTTCCAGGGCGGATTTCAGCACCGACGAAATTCGCGCCGCAACCGCGACCAGCCCGCCGAGCGTGCCCTGGCTTCCCGTCGCGGCGGTGTAAATCAGGATGCCGCACCGATCAATGTCGGCGGGCTGTTTCGGGTTGCCTTCCGCATAGACCCGCTCCTTGAGCGCGCTGGACGGATAACCGCAGTCGAGGGCGATTTCGGCCATCAGCGCGTGTGAAAGGCTGTGAAGCATCGTATAGACGACCCCGCGCCCGCCGGGAACGGGGCGTTTTTGAACCAATGTCCACCGGGCGTGTCCTTCGGCCAGTTTTCGCCAGCGGTCCACAACCCCCGGACGACAAGCCCACTCCTTGATGATGTCGGGATCAAAGTGGATGAAGAAGCCTTCACCGTACTGTTCGATGGCGGGAAGCCAATCGGCGCCCCGGCTGATCGGCGCGCCGTCCACCGCCAACCCGACGTCCTCCAATTCGCCGTCATTCTGTGTCGGCGCGGCCTCAAAGCGGGTGAATCCATAAAGGCAGCAAACTTCCCGCAGACGGTGAACGGCGACGATGTTGCGGATGCCGGCGCAATGGGGCTCTCGCCCTGCGTCCCACTGGTCGCGGGGAAGCGTTTCGGCGTACAAAAGAGAATCTGGCGCATTTTCGCCGATTGTAGATTGCCCACCCGCAAACACGTCGAATTCGGCGACCTTCGGCGACAGCGAAGCCTGCTGTTGCGATTGGTCCAGTATCAAACGCAAGCGCGCAAACACCTCGTTGTCATTATAGCCGTCAAGAGACGCCTTTAGCGCTTGATTGAATTTTCTTGCGGACGCGATGTCTGAAGCGCTGTCGGCTTCTTTAAGGTCGTTAATGTGTGAGATGATAAGCTTTGTTAGAATATCTTCGCCCGCCGGAAGCGAAATGACCGCCGCCACCTGGGGGAAATAGGTGTTGGTGGCGGATCGGGTGAGCAGTTTTAGATTTTTGTCGCAGCCTTTGGGGTCGCGGTCGCCAAGCCATGGACGCTCCCCGTGGCAGGCGCCGAGCCGGCCGGGCTGAAAAAGCTGCTCCAGCGACAGCGCGGCGCCGCAGTTGCAGACGATTCTCGTGTCGCGCGGATCGGCGCTGGTGCCGCGCTCCTCCAACCACATCGTTTCGCGGCAGGGCTTCTCGCCATGCACGACCCAACGCCAACTAACGTCTTCGAGATGTCCTTTTTCGCAAGCGGCGACAAAGCGTATCGGCGTCACGTCGATCTTTTTGCCGTCCTCGGTTTCAAACTTTCGGCGTCCGCCCACGGGGCTGAGCTCGTTCCAGCGCACAAGGCGTCGCCGGCGCGCGCCCCCGGCGTCTTCGACCGATGCGCCCGGCTCCGGGTCGCAGACGAACCAAGTCGGGAAAATGGTGGCGTGGATTTCAGCCGGAAGCTGGTTCGGATCGTCCGACGCGATGGGCGGCGTGCGCAAGGAAAGGGTCGCGGTTTCCGCCAGTCGCCCGGTTTCCTTGAGCCGGCGCTCGATCATCGTCGCCAGTCGGGGTTCGTTTATCAGACGAAAGGCCCGGTCCCGCATTTGCCAGCGCTCCAGCCCGCCCACCAAAACAGAGCGGGTCGGCAGGTCAAGCATCGATCCGGGGCCAAACGTGGTGATGATCTGGCTGAGGCGCTGAAGGTTCTTCTTGGTCATAGGGCGTCCTTACAGCAGATCGTCGGCGCCGGAAATCTTGTTCTCGAACGGGTCGCGGACGCCCAAAACGGCGTTCGGCTCCACATCGCGCATCGAGCGGCCGGCGACGAACCGCTTTTCGGCGGCGGAAAGGTTCGGCCAAGCCGGGTCAAGCGGCGCCCATAGCAGATGTTGGGCCGCCCCCTTGCGGGTGTAGGCGAAATTCTGTCCATTGGCGGTCTTGTCCGTGGCGATGGCGCGCCAATCCGCCAGCATGCCGTCAATGATCCGGGCGAGGCCGTCCTTGCCGCCGACGATGTCGTCCGGCGCGCGGCCGACGATGGCGTCGCGGACGCGGGTCAGCAAAACAGGGTCATTGCGCACCGCCTCCGCCGCCCGCTCCGGCGTCATCGTCCGGTCAAGGTGGCGCGCGATGGCGACGATGACGGCGGCCAGCGCCCGGTCGAGCGCCCGAGCGGCCCACGGCGTCACGCTGGTCGCCTCGACCGCGCGATAGAACGTGCGGTGGAACTGCCCGAATTGTTCATAGTGGACCCGGTCGCGGGGCTTGTGGACGTTCAGGATGGTCAGCACCAGACCGGGCTTGCGCACGTCGCGCCCGACGCGGCTGGTCGCCTGGATGTATTCGGCCGCCGTTTTGGGCTGCCCCTGCACCAGCATCAGGCCGAGCCGGGTGATGTCCAGACCGACGGAGATCATGTTGGTCGCCAGCGCGACGTCGACCACTTCTTGTCCGCCGAAGGGAAGCTCAAGGCGCCGCTTGGCCTCCGCCACGTCGTCGGTCGAGACGCGGGAGGTCAATTCTATGACTTCCCCCATTCTGCGGTCGCGGAACGGCTGGTCGGGAGGATCGACCCGCCGCCGCTCCTTGCCGTAACGCAGCGCGCGATTGCGAACCTCGTCCTCGACGATGCGGCGGGCGCCCCCCAATTCCCGCAGGGCGTTGAAATAGCAAAGCGCCGTCATGTAGGGGTCGGCGGGATTGCCGTCTCCCCCGCCGGCGGCCTCGTACGCCGCCTGCGCCGCCGCCATCAGCGTGGTCAGCGCGCGCAAGTAGACCAGCTTGGGGCCGCGGCCGTGCGCGGCGATGCCCAGATACCAGCGCGGCGGATTGGCGGCGTCGTCCACCGTGCGCGCGAAGAAGCTGTCGGTCCGCTCCACGCCGGGCGGCGGAAACACCGCCGTCTCTTCGCGGTCGAACAGCGCCTTGATCTGCCCGACCGCCCGGCGAACCGTCGCGGTGGAGGCGACGATTTTGGGACGGATGCGCCGCCCGCCGTCCATCCGGGTGGACAAGCGGTCGATGGCGGTTTCGTAAAGGCCGGCGACGGTGCCGAGCGGGCCCGAGATCAGATGCAATTCGTCCTGGATGATGAGATCGGGCGGATCAAGCGTCCAGCCGTTGTGCAGCTTCGTTCCGCCCCGTTCGCCGGCGGGGCCGAAAAAGCCCAGCTTCGGGTCGTAACGGTCGACGTGGCCGAAAAACGCGCCGACCTCGCCGATCCACGGAAGGCTGGCGAACTTGTCCACGGTGGCGATCAGGAAGGCGGGGAGCCGGCGATAGATCGGCTCGTCAACCGTCAGCACCGGGAGAGCGCGGTCGCCGGTGAAGTCGCAGTCCGTGTTGGCGCAGCGGATCTCCATATTGACCGGCGCGCGATGGTTGGGAACGCAGGAAAAGGAATCCCGGTTGAACGGCGTCCCGCACCACGGGCAGGATTTGATCGGGGCGGGCGCGCGCCGCCCGGTTTTCCTGAATGTGTTGACCCGCGTGACGGCGGTGTCGTCGCCGGTGTCGCCTTTGCCGCCCAGGCGATTGGGAGAGGCGTCGGACCCGACCCACAGGCCGATTTCAATCGGCCAGTCGCCCAGCAGACGGCGGCCCGCGCCGTCGCGGAACGCCGGATCGTCGCGCATCAGTTCAAGGGCGCACACCACGCCGGCGGCGCGGCCCAATTGATCGAGCGTCAACAGGCGCAGGGTGTAGCGCATGACGACGGTCACGCCGGCCCCCAGAACGCCGCCGGCCGACAGGCGGCGATGGGCGATGGCGAAGGCGGCGAGGCCGAGATAGGCTTCGGTCTTGCCGCCGCCGGTCGGGAAGAACAACAGGTCGACGATCTCGCGCTCGGGGGCCCCCTTGTCCACCAGCGACCGCAGGTTCAGCAAGATGAACGCCAACTGAAAGGGGCGCCAGATCGGAAGAGCGTCGTGTAGGGAAAGAGTGTAGATCTCGGTGGT
>CALGOL010000268.1 GCA_937960755.1 uncultured Azospirillum sp. | reverse complement strand
TGGTCTTGACCTCGATCCAGCCGCCGCCGCGCCGCGGCGCCCGCGGCGTCCAGGTGCGCACCGGGCCGGTGTCGAGATGAACGTGACCGGTGTGGGGATACCAGGCGTAGCCGCCCAGCGCCAAATCGCCCGCCGCGTCGGCGATGCGTTCCGACGACACGCCGTCGATGTGGAAATCCACCGCCTGGCCGCGCAGGTGATAGCTGTTTTCCGCCACGTTGGGGCTGCGCCGCGCCAGCGCGGCGTTGGTCAGCGGCGAACGATAACCGGAAGTGACGACAAAAGTGGTCGACGGGCTGAGACCGAGGCGTTCGCGCACCGTCACCAGCAAATCAAGCAGCTTGGGGTCGACCGGGTGAACCTCGCCGGTGCGGCGGTCCTTGAACAGGTCGGCGACCTGCTCCATGGCGCGCTGGTCGTAAACGCCGTCGCGGCCGTAAACGACATTGACCCGTTGCCCGGTGTCGGGCTGGTGCATGGCGATGGATCGGGGACCGGTCCAGGACGCGGCGTTATAGCCGCTGGTGGTGGCGGTGCAGCCGCCGAGAGCCAAACCGGCGAGCGCCAGCGCCGCCGCAGACCGTCGCATTCCCCCCGCCGACCGACGCATGCTTCCCCCAACAAGCTTAAAGTCGCCTTGACTGTGATCTTGTTACCATAAGGAACGCAGCGGGTTATATAGTTAATTTCCCGGTCGACTCGAAAAAAACGCCGCACCCCGATGGGGCGGAAAGTAAAATCCCGTTTTTTCCACAGGTTACACTGAAATGACCAAACCTTCGCGGGCGACGACGGCGCCCGGAAACGCCGCGTCGGCGTCGCGGGACAGTTGGTCCAGCATGTCGTCGTCGCGGGTGGGGTCGTGGTGGAAGATCACCGGAGTCTTGACGCCGGCGTCTTTGGCGATGCGCAGGCATTCCTCCCAGGTGGAATGCCCCCAGCCGACCCGCGACGGATACTCGGCGTCGGTGTAGGTGCAGTCGTAGATCATGACGTCGGCGCCGCGCACCAACGCGGTCACCGTGGCGTCGCGCCGGCCTAAAAAATGCTCGGTGTCGGTGACGTAGCAAATGGCGCGGCCGTCGAATTCAATGCGGTAGCCCACCGCGCCGTTCGGGTGGTTGAGCGCCGCGGTGCGCAGGTTGACGCCGGGAGCGGGATGCAGCGTGGTTCCGGCGGCGAATTCATGGAACTCCACCGCCGCGCTCATGATGTCCACCGGCACCGGGAACAACGGGGCGCTCATCAAATCCGACACCACGCCGCGCAGCGCTTGGCCCGGCGGCAGATGCCCGGCCCACAGCCGCAGCTTGTTTTTCGGCGCATAGGCCGGGGCGAAGAACGGCAGGCCGCAAATATGATCGAAATGGGTGTGGGTGAAGAACAGGTCCAACTCGACCCCGCCGGCCCGCATCAGCCGGTCGCCCAATTCGCGAATGCCGGTGCCGGCGTCGAAAATCAGCAGGCAGTCGCCGCAGCGCACTTCAAGGCACGAGGTGTTGCCGCCGTATCGCATGGTCGTCGGACCAGGCGAGGCGATGGAGCCGCGGACCCCCCAGAACTTGACGCTGAAGGGATGTTGCGGCGGCGCGGCGGCGGCGGGGTTTTGAGTCGTCATCTTGGAGGCGGAGTTTGCCGAACTCCGGCGGGACAAGTCGAGGGAAAAACTTGACCACCCGGTGACGAAGCCGCGGAAAAGCGAATATCCATCCTGGCGTCGGCGATAATCTGTGCTAGTTTGCGAATCGAGTCGCTTTGCGGCGTTCGGAAGCTCGCCTTTTGTCGCAAAACGCCTAAAAAACAACGCGAATCGAGCCGATAACAGGCCCGCCGACGGATGGACCCAGATAAGCTCGCCAAAGTGCTCGCCATGGCCGAGTCGGAGCATCAAGGAGAAGCGCTTTCCGCCCTAAGGGCGGCGCGCATCATGCTGTCGCGCGCCGGCATGTCCTTCAAGGACCTCGCCGCCGGCGCCCGGCCCGCCCGCGTCGAACCGCC
>CALGOL010000267.1 GCA_937960755.1 uncultured Azospirillum sp. | reverse complement strand
GCCCAACCTGTTTCCCCGCCGCGCTGAAGGGGTCGCGCCGACCTTGCGGCCGCCGGCGCCCGGTCCGGCGCTGCGTCCCGACGTCATCGCCATCGGCAGCTCCACCGGCGGTCCGCAGGCGCTGTTCGAAGTGCTGGGGCACTTGAAAGGGCTGTCGCAGCCCATTCTCATCACCCAGCACATGCCGGCGACCTTCACCACGATTTTGGCCGAACACATTTCCCGCCAGTGCGGCATCGACGCGCAGGAAGCGAAGGACGGCGAAACGGTGTCGCCGAACCGCTGCTATGTCGCGCCCGGCGATTTTCACATGTTGGTCAATCAGCGAGCGGGCGCTAATGTCATCCAGTTGACCAAGGACCCGCCGGAAAACTTTTGCCGTCCGGCGGTTGACCCGATGATGCGGTCGCTGGTTCGGACTTATGGCGGTCGCAAAATTTTAGCGTGCATACTGACCGGCATGGGACAGGACGGCTTGAAAGGGTGTACGGAAGTGGTGAACAACGGCGGCGCGCTGGTCGGCCAGGACGAGGCAAGCAGCGTGGTGTGGGGAATGCCGGGCGCGGTGGCTAACGCCGGCCTGTGCCAACAGATACTGCCGCTTAAGGAGATCGGCCCCGCTCTCCGCAAACTGGCGATGAGGTAGCGCCATGAGGGTCGAAGACTTCGACATGTTCTCAGCACTGCTGAAGCAGCGTTCAGGCTTGGTGCTGACGCGGGATAAGGCGTATCTGCTGGAATCCCGCCTGATGCCAGTGGCGCGCAAGTGGAGCCTGAAAGGGCTGGATGATTTGTCGACCGCGGTGCGCACGCGCAAGGACGAAGCCTTGCTGCGCGACATCACCGAGGCGATGACCACCAACGAATCATCATTCTTCCGCGATCAAAAGCCCTTCGACATCTTCAAGCAACTGGTGCTGCCGCGGCTGATGGAGCTGCGCGGGGCCAAGCGCAGTTTGCGCATTTGGTCGGCCGCTTGCTCGTCGGGTCAGGAAGCTTATTCGCTGGCGATGTTGCTGGCGGAAGACGCGCCCAAGCTGGCGGGCTGGCGGTTTGAGATCGTCGGCACCGACATTTCCGCCGAAATGGTCGAGCGGGCGAAAAACGGCGTCTACACCCAGTTTGAAGTGCAGCGCGGTCTGCCCATTCAAATGCTGGTCAAGCATTTCAAACAGACCGGCGACAAGTGGCAGATTTCGCCGCAGTTGCGCCAGATGGCGACGTTCAAGGAATGGAACCTGCTGGGCGACCTGGGCGCTTTGGGCCAGTTCGACATCGTGTTCTGCCGCAACGTGCTGATCTACTTCGACCAGCCCACCAAAGGCAAAGTGTTGGACAACATCGCCCGCATCATGCCGCCCGACGGCGTGCTGTATCTGGGCGGCGCCGAAACCGTGCTGGGCATCACCACCAAGTTCAAGCCGGTGGAAGGTCAGCGCGGGCTCTACACCCCGGCGTCCGGCGGCTTCACGCCGGGTAACTTCAAGGTGGTGGGCTAGTTAGATTACCAAGCAGCGCCCAGCCGTCGCGATCCGGTGGCTGATGCTGGCGTGTCTGGCGCCGGCGGCCTTGGGGCTGCCGCTGGATTGGCTGGCGTTTCTGCCGGTTTACCTGTTCGGCCTTGGCGACGGCCCGATCAACCTCTGGGCGGGGCTGCGCGGGCTGTTCGGCTATTTCCTGGTGCATGACGGGCCGACGCATTTATTCGCCAATGTCTTAGGGCTGGCGCTGTTCGGCGGCGCGCTGGAGTCGCGTGTCGGCGCGACGCAGCTTTTCACGCTCTTTATCGCCGCCAGCGTCGCGGCCGCCTTGGTGGAAGGCGCCTTTATCACCGACCACGCGCTAGCCTTGGCGGGGGCGAGCGGCGGCGTTTCCGGCTTGATGGGGGCGTTGGCCGGGCTGACGCCGGGGGCGCGCTTAGGGCTGCGGCTGTGGCCGAGCAGGTTACGCGCCGGCTTGCCGCTGGTCGTGCTGACGGCGCTGGACGTCGGCGCCAATCTGCTGACCGGGGCCATTTCACTGACCGCTTACGCGCCCTTCACTGAGAGCGTCGCGTGGCGGGCGCATCTGACGGGATTCGTATTTGGCTTGGCCGCCGGTGTTTTGCTGCGCCGCGCGCATGACCTGCGGCCGGTATCGGACGAGGTTCGCCTGACCGTCGGCTTCGCCGCGGCGCAAGGCTGGCGGATGAACGGCCTGACCTTGCTGGTTTGGCTGGCGGCGTTGGCCGCGCTGGCGCAATCCGGTTCGCTATAACAAAGCGGAGGGCTGGGGAGGCGCCGGCCTCCCCATTGGGGCGCGGGGCGAAAGCCCCGCCACCGCCTTACTTGCGCGCCATCGCCCCCAGGCGCAAGCGCAGGGCGTTCAGCTTGATGAAGCCGGCGGCGTCGCGCTGGTCGTAGACCGAGTCTTCCTCGAACGTCACATAATCCATGCGATAGAGCGAGTTGGGCGACTTGCGGCCGACCACGCTGACCGAGCCCTTGAACAGCTTCAGCCGCACCACGCCATTGACGTAGGTTTGCGTCTGGTCGATCAGCGCCTGAATGGCTTCGCGTTCCGGGCTGAACCAATAGCCGTTGTAGATCAGCTCGGCGTAGCGCGGCATCAACTCGTCCTTGAGATGGCCGGCGCCGCGGTCGAGGGTCAGGCTTTCCATCGCGCGGTGCGCCACCAGCAGCACCGAGCCGCCGGGGGTCTCATACACGCCGCGCGACTTCATGCCGACGTAGCGGTTTTCCACCAGATCGAGGCGGCCGATACCGTTTTCGCCGCCCAGACGGTTCAACTCGGTCAGCAGTTCGGCCGGCGACAGGCGCTTGCCGTCGATGGCCACCGCGTCGCCCTTTTCAAACTCGACCTCGATATAGGTCGGGGTGTTGGGGGCGTTTTCCGGGCTGACCGAACGGGTGAACATGTCCTCGAACGGTTCGACCCACGGGTCTTCCAGCGCCTTGCCTTCGTAGGAGATGTGCAACAGGTTGGCGTCGGTGGAATAGGGGGCTTCGCCGCGCTTGTCCTTGGCGATGGGGATCTGGCGCTGTTCGGCGTATTCCAGCAGCTTGGTGCGGCTGTTGAGGTCCCATTCGCGCCAGGGTGCGATCACCTTGATGTCGGGGCGCAGCGCGTAATAGCCCAGCTCGAAGCGCACCTGATCGTTGCCCTTGCCGGTGGCGCCGTGGCACACCGCGTCGGCGCCGACCATGTTGGCGATTTCGATCTGGCGCTTGGCGATCAGCGGCCGGGCGATGGAGGTGCCCAGCAGATAGGTGCCTTCATAGAGCGTATTGGCGCGGAACATCGGGAAGACGAAGTCGCGGACGAATTCTTCCCGCAGATCGTCGATGAAGATGTTTTCCGGCTTGATGCCGAGGAGTTCGGCCTTTTTGCGCGCCGGCTCCAGCTCTTCGCCCTGCCCCAGATCGGCGGTGAAGGTCACCACTTCGCAGGCGTAGGTGTCTTGCAGCCATTTCAGAATGACCGAGGTGTCAAGGCCGCCGGAATACGCCAGCACGACCTTGCGGATTTCTTTGCCGCCGGAACCGCTCATCGACATGCCCAATAAAAAGGGGTTGGGAGGTTGTTGCTTTGAAGTTCGGACCCTACGGCCTTGCGCCGCCGCTTTCAAGGGCGGGATTGGGGGCGGCTCCCGCATTGAGCGGGCGGGCGGCTATTGGTTCGTCGGCGTTTCGGGCGTCTTTGGGTCTAAAAAACGCAACCGCCGCTCGGGCGGGATGGTTTCCGTTTGAATCAGCAAAGCATAGTATTTTGTGCAAGTGACAGCGCCCCCATCGGGCAAGACCACCGCGTTGCGGTGCGTCGCCGGATCGTCGTCGGCGTGATCCTGCAGCCAAGCCAAGCCGTCGTCACGGGCCGCTTTCGCTACTGGATGTCTGTTCCAGTCGCTTTCATTGATATATGACTTAATAAAACTAAATATATATTTTTTCTCACTATTGGAAATCAAATCATCATATGTCATATAGTCAGCGCTATTTCTAAAATGATATAATGGGTTGTAAAATCTCATAAATATCTCATCACCAAATTTTATATAATAAAAATTAAAGCTCTTCATATCGTATTCAAAATATTCAATAAATTCTTTACGCATCGGGCCCGGCAGGCGGAGGTCGCCGCATGTCGGCCGGTAGCGATGGACTGGAATAACAAAAAAAGTAAGAAAGACGACGGTGAGGCATACGCCCCACCGCGCCCATTTTTTATCCATTATTAGCCGGAACGTCTCCATCATGGTCCTTTACGGATCAAACGCCAGTCGTGACCCTCGCGTTGAGCGGGCGGGCGGCTATCGCATTGTCGGCGATTCGGGTGTTTTCGGGTCAAAAAAACGCAACCGCCGCTCCGGCGGGATGGTTTCCGTTTGAATCAACAGAGCATAATCTATGGTGCAAACGCTGGCGCGCCTATCGGGCAAGACCACGGCGTTACGGTGCGTCGCCGGATCGTCGTCGGCGTGATCCCGCAGCCAGGCCAAACCTTCGTCGCGCGCCGCTTTCGCTATAGGGTGATTGTTCCACATTTTTTCATAGTTATAGGAATCAAAAAAACTAAGAATATATTTTTTCTCACTATTGGAAATCAAATCATCATATGTCATATAGTCGCCGCTATTTCTAAAATGATATAATGGGTTGTAAAATCTCATAAATATCTCATCACCAAATTTTATATAATAAAAATTAAAGCTCTTCATATCGTATTCAAAATATTCAATAAATTCTTTACGCATCGGGCCCGGCAGGCGGAGGTCGCCGCATGTCGGCCGGTAGCGATGGACTGGAATAACAAAAAAAGTAAGAAAGACGACGGTGAGGCATACGCCCCACCGCGCCCATTTTTTATCCATTATTCGCCGGAACGTCTCCATCATGGTCCTTTACGGATCAAACGCCAGTTCGCCGCTGGCGGCGAAGGGATCCCAGTCGGAACCCCACCAGCCGCGACCCCCCGGCCCTTCGCCCAGCGGCCGCCAATCCACCCGTTCGACGGTGAAACAGCCGTTGGGAAATTGTTCCGTCGGAGTCGGGTCATAGACCACCTGCGCATCCACCCGCTGCCGATTAGGATACACCATGTCAAACGGCTTGGCGGCGCCGTAACGCTCGGCGACTTCCGCCGCTCCGCTCCCTGGCTGTCCGGGATTAAAATCAAAACGTTCAGGGATGAATACACGTTTACCCGGGCCATCTTCTCGATTGGCGCCGAGCCGATGGTCGACCACGCCGCTCCAGGTGAATTTATCTCCTTTGCGCGCGACATCAAAATCACCATCAGAATTTACAGAAAAACGGCCAAAATTAAGATATGTCGCTGGACCACTTGTATTAACATTAACATCCCAGTCATCCTTAATGCGACGTGAACCGCCATCCGGGATTCCCATCAACTCGCTCCACATATTTCCATTCTTAGAATTTCCTATGAATGAGCTGCTTTCAAAGCGTGTTCGGTTTTTATCGACGGCTTCGCCGTAAATCGGATGACGGATCATTTCATTACCATTCAGGATGAGGGAGCCTCCCTGACCGCTGCGATAGTAGCGCAATTTTTCCGCCGCGTCGTTAAAGCCGAACAGATCGAAAATATCAATGAATCCATCGAAATAGCGCGCCGCATTTCTCCGCCGAATCTCGTTATAATCATCCAAGTTCATCGTCCGGCTCCTTCCAGCAGGCGTTTCAGTTCAACGCAAATGGCGCATTCGGTTTCACCGCCCGGATTGAGCAAACCGTCGCGGCGCAATCCGCGGTCGCGCTGGTAACCAGTGATGGCGTTCGCCAAGGCGCGGTCGATAAAGGGATGGGGGTCCCCACGGTCGTTGTAGCGGCCAAGCCGGCTCAACGCCCGTTTCAGCCAAATGATATCTTGCGGATTGTTAGGAAGACCATCTCCAACCCGATCACCAAGGTTGGAGCGTCGCCGAGACGTCGTCGTCGATGCGGATCGCTGATATGGTGGGTTTTCTCGGTGCATGACGCGCCCCTTAAAAAGAACATAACAAGATCACTATGCCTGAGGCGATTGCCGAGTCAATGCAAAAATTAGGTTAATTATCCTATCAATCCAACGATCGCGTTGGAGGGCGCTTTCCCCCAATTGCTTCGACCGCGCGGCGGCTGGTGCGGTTTTTTCCCGCGCGCCCCCTCGACGGCGCGGCGGGTCGGGGGTAGAGTGGATTTATCGAAAAACCCCCGCGCGCTTGATCGCCTTTAAGAGCCTGCCGCCATGCTGCAATCCCTGCCCGAAATGCTGCACGATTTCCCGGCCGACCTGTCGGCGGAGGAGCAAGTGGTTTGGCTGCGCGCCAAGCTGGCCGAATTTCATGACGAGGTGATGACCCGCGTCACCATGCTGGAAACCCGCCAAAACGAGGTCGAACGCCGGGTGGAAGAGCATGAAATTCGCCTCGACCAGCATGCCCGCCGGCTCGACCGGCTGGAGCAGCAATTGTCGGCGGCGCGGCGCGGCGAGATCGACATCGCCTTGCTGGAAGGCATCGACCCGGATCAGGCGACCCGTCACTGAGCGCTCGTCACTGACCCGCAGCAGGCGCGCCCCCTTGGCTTCCGACAAGATCTTCACCGCCGTCGGCCTGATGAGCGGCACGTCGATGGACGGCATCGACGCCGCGCTGCTTCGCACCGACGGCCGCGGCGTGGTGGAGCCGCTGGCGTTTCACGCCTGCGCCTATGACGATGAAATGCGCCGCGGCTTGCGCGCCTGCCTCGGCGCC
>CALGOL010000266.1 GCA_937960755.1 uncultured Azospirillum sp. | reverse complement strand
CGAGATTACAAGGTGACTGGAGTTCAGACGTGTGCTCTTCCGATCTGCAACCAACCCAACAATGATCGCGCCGCCGAACCGATGGGCGGTTTTCACCGCCAACCGTGACGGATTGGTGAAATTTGCCCGTATAAGCGGTTTTTTCACCCAGGGCGCCGCGGTGCGGCGCCATAGACGGTTGTCGCCCCGCCGATAAAAGACTATATCTCGTCTCCGAAAGGGCTGAGCCCGATTCGGCCGGGCTTGGCGTCCCTTCAGCAGGAGGCGACCGCTCGTGGCACCCGTTGCTGATAACTGTCCGGCGTTGGTGCTGAACGCGGATTTTCGTCCGCTCAGCTACTTTCCTTTGTCGCTCTGGTCCTGGCAGGACGCCGTTAAAGCGGTGGTGCTGGGGCGGGTAAACATCGTCTCCCACTATGATCGGGTTATTCGGTCGCCGCGCAGCGAAATCCGCCTGCCTTCGGTGATCTCGCTGAAGGAGTTCGTGCCGGCGACTCGCCGCCCGGCCTTCACTCGCTTCAACGTTTTTTTGCGCGACCGCTTCACTTGCCAATATTGCGGCCGGCATTTTCCCACCCATGACCTGACGTTCGATCATCTGATCCCCCGTTCGAAAGGGGGCCGGACGACATGGGAAAACATCGTCACGTCCTGTTCCAGTTGCAATCTGCTAAAGGGCGACCGGCTGGCGCATCAATGCGGCATGATCCCATTGAGCAGGCCGGCCCAGCCTTCAAGTTACCTGCTGCAAGAACACGGACGCGCCTTCCCGCCAAATTTTCTGCACGAAAGTTGGCGGGATTTTCTTTATTGGGACACCGAACTCGACCCCTATTAAGTCCTCGGCCCTGGCCGCGCCCCCTTGGTTGCGCTATTTCCCGATAAAGCAGGGAAATCGTTCGTTCACCATGGGGGCGCGTCATGTCTTTCAAGCAAATCACCCTTTGCGCCGTTTTCGCGACGCTGACGCTGGCGGCGGCTGGCGGCGTGGCGCAGGCTTGCACGGCGGCCGGGACCGGCGTCGTGCTGAATGTGGATCACCGGCGTGCCGGCGTCGCGCGCA
>CALGOL010000265.1 GCA_937960755.1 uncultured Azospirillum sp. | reverse complement strand
CGCTGGTGGCGTTTTCCCCCGCCATGGACGAAGCGCAAAAGGCCATCCGCGCTTTTCTGCGTCGCCGGGTCTACCGCGACTATCGGGTTAATCGCGAAATGAGCAAATGCAAGCGGGTGGTGGCGGCGTTGTTCGGCCTGTTTATGGCCGAGCCGGAAACCCTGCCGACGCCATGGCAGGACGAATTGGCGGCGGCGGGCGGCGGCGAGCAGACGCGGGCGCGGCTGGTGGCGGATTACATCGCCGGCATGACCGACCGTTTCGCGCTGGGCGAACACCATCGGCTGTTCGATTTGACGGCGCGGGTGTGACCGCCGTGCTGCGGCGCCGCGGCAATCGCACAAAAATGCCCCCGCAGCCAAACGCCATGTGCTAAATGCTGGCCTGATTCGTCAGCCGCAAACTCAGCCGCCAAACATACCGCAAGCGAAGCAACGTCAAGCCGATCATGAACATCTTCAAGCACTACGAAGCCGTCGTCCGCGCCATTCTCGCCGACCTGACCGCGGCGGGCAAACTGCCGGAAGGCTTGGACACGGGCAAGCTGACGGTGGAGCCGCCGCGCGACGCCTCCCATGGCGATTTGTCCACCAACGCCGCCATGGTGCTGGGCAAACAGGCCCGCATGGCCCCCAAAGCGCTGGCGGAGCTGATCGCCGAAGCCCTGCGGGCGCGCGGCGAGGTGACGGCGGTGGAGGTGGCCGGCCCCGGCTTCATCAATCTGCGGCTTTCCCCTGACGTGTGGCGCGCCGGCGTCGCCGATATCTTGCGGGTCGGGACGACGTTCGGCGACAGCGATCTGGGCCAGGGCCGCAAGGTCAACGTCGAATACGTCTCGGCCAACCCCACCGGGCCGTTGCACGCGGCGCACGGCCGCGGCGCGGTGTTCGGCGATGCGCTGGCCTCCTTGCTGAAAAAGGCCGGCTTCGACGTTACGCGCGAATACTACATCAATGACGCTGGCGCGCAGGTCGAGGTGCTGGCGCGCTCCGCCATGCTGCGCTACCGCGAGGCGTTGGGCGAGAAGATTGGCGAGATTCCAGCCGGGCTTTATCCTGGCGAATACCTTAGCGACGTCGGCGCGGCGCTGGCGGCGCGGGACGGCGACCGCTGGCTGCGCATTGACGAGACCGAAGCGCTGGCGGCGATCCGCGATTTCGCCATATCCGACATCATGGAAACCATCCGCGACGATTTGCTGGCGCTGGGGGTGGATATCGAGGTTTTCACCTCAGAACGCGCGCTGGTGGCCTCGGGCGCGGTGGACGCCGCCTTGCGGACGCTGGAAGAACGCGGCCTGATCTATGTCGGCGTGCTGGAGCCGCCCAAAGGCAAAAAGCCCGACGATTGGGAGCCGCGGCCGCAAACCCTGTTCGCCGCCACCAAGTTCGGCGACGACGTCGACCGGCCGCTGAAGAAATCGGATGGATCGAACACCTATTTCGCTAACGACATCGCTTATCACCTCGACAAGTATCGCCGAGGCTTCGCCGAGCAAATCGACGTCTGGGGCGCCGACCACGGCGGCTACATCAAGCGCATGCAGGCGGCGGTCAAGGCGGTGAGCGACGGCGCCGCCGAACTGGACGTCAAGATCTGCCAGCTCGTCCATCTGATGCAGAACGGCGAGCCGGTGAAGATGTCGAAGCGCGCCGGCACCTTCGTCACCCTGCGCGATGTTATTGAAGAAGTCGGCAAGGACGTGGTGCGCTTCATCATGCTGACCCGGCGCAACGACCAGACGCTGGACTTCGATTTCGCCAAGGTCACCGAACAGTCCAAGGACAACCCGGTCTTTTACGTCCAATACGCCCACGCCCGCTGCCGGTCGGTGCTGCGCCACGCCGCCGCCCGGCTGGAAGGGGTCGATTTGGCCTCGGTCGACCTGTCGCCGTTAACGGGTGAGGAAGAAATGAACCTGATCCGCCGCATGGCGACGTGGCCGCGGCTGGTGGAGGCGGCGGCCGAAGCGCATGAGCCGCACCGCGTCGCCTTCTTCCTTGGCGATCTGGCGGCTGATTTCCACGCCTTGTGGAACCGCGGCAAGGATGATGCGACCTTGCGCTTTATCGTTGAAGACCAACCGGCGCTGACGGTGGCGCGGCTGGCGCTGGTGCAGGCCGCGGCCTTGACGCTGGCGTCCGGCCTTCAGGTGTTGGGCGTCGAGCCGGCGGAGGAGTTGCGGGCATGAGGAGTGGCGACGGCGACGTGAATTATGCGGCGAACCCCTACGGCATGCCGCCGGAGCGGCGCCGCAAACGCGCGCTGCCGCTGTCTTTGCTGCTGACCGTCGGCGGCGTCACCCTG
>CALGOL010000264.1 GCA_937960755.1 uncultured Azospirillum sp. | reverse complement strand
GGTTTCGACGCGCTGCGCGACGCCCAAGCCGCGGGCGCCGACGTGCTGCTGATCGACACCGCCGGACGCCTGCAAAACAAAGAAGGGCTGATGGAGGAGTTGAAGAAGATCGTCCGCGTCGTCAAAAAGCTCGACGAGACCGCGCCGCACGACACGATTATTACGCTTGACGCCACGGTGGGGCAGAACGCCCATAGCCAAGTCGAAGTCTTCCGCGACATGGTCAACGTGTCGGGCCTGGTGCTGACCAAGCTGGACGGCTCGGCGAGAGGCGGCGTGCTGGTGGCCCTGGCGGAGAAGTTCAAACTGCCGGTTCACGCCATTGGCGTTGGCGAAGGCGCTGACGATTTGCGCCCGTTCGATCCGCAGGATTTCGCCCGCTCGTTGATGGGGCTGGACGGGAAGTAACGGGAGAGCGGCGACGCCGGCTCCGCTCAGGCCCGCTTGCGGGCCTTCCCCGGCTCGTGAGCATGGCCGGCGACGTGCCGCTGAAACTCAAACGTCAACTGGTCAAGCCGGCCTTCAGTATGAAAGTGATTAGCGCCGGCAAGATTGCGAATTTCGTCAAGCGTACTTTCAATACGCTCCTGACGAACCTTAATTTCTGCTACCTCAGCTCGCACCTCTTCACGCAGATCATCAATTTTACCGCCAACGGATGCGGCCAACTGCTCAATCGCCTTGAGGATCAAATCCGACTTGTCCATGGCTCCGCCGACCTTCGCCAAAATGCTGGCCGCCAATATCTTTGTATGGTGACAGGGCGTGCGGGCGAAAGCAACGATAATCCTTCCCGCTTATTTCGCGTTAAATACCCCAACCGTATGCATGTGGTTGAGCGGCCCATGACCATGGCCCAACCCTGGGGCGGTGCGGATCGCCTCCTGCACATAGGCCCGCGCCCGCGCCACCGCGTCCGGCAAGGCCATGCCGCAGGCGATCCCCGACGCCGTCGCCGACGCCAAGGTGCAGCCGGTGCCGTGGGTGTGCGCCGTCTCGATCCGCGCGCTCTCAAACACCTGCTCGCCGTCCCGCCACAGCAGCAGGTCGCGCAACACCGGGCCTTCCATATGCCCGCCCTTCAGCAACACCGCTTTGGGGCCGAAACCCAGCAGAATTTCCGCCGCCCGGCGCATATCGGTGAAGTCGTTGATTTTCATGCCGGTCAGCGCTTCCGCTTCCGGGATGTTGGGGGTGACGACCTCGGCCAGCGGCAACAGCCGGGCGCGCAGGGCGTTTTCCGCATCCGCCGCCAACAGGCTATGGCCGCCCTTCGCCACCATCACCGGATCGACCACCAACGGAACGCCGGGGCAGAGATCCTGATAAGTCGCCGCCACGGTCTCAATCACCTCGGCCGAGCCCAGCATGCCGATTTTCACCGCGTCGGCGCCGATATCCTCCAGCACCAATTTCATTTGCAGGGCGACGAAGGCCGGATCGACGCCGACGACGCCGAACACGCCGCGGGTGTTCTGCGCCGTCAAAGCCGCAATCGCCGTCATGGCGTAGGCGCCCAGAGCGGTGGCGGCCTTGATGTCGGCTTGAATCCCCGCCCCGCCGCCGGAATCCGACCCGGCGACGATCAGCAGACGGCCCGGCTTGCCGCCGCCACCCGCCGCGCTCATTCCGCCGCCTCGCTCGACTTGCCGGCGGCGGCGACGCGGTCCATGGCGGCGACGATGTCGTCCACCACCTGCGACACCAGCGCCTCGTCGTCGCCCTCCGCCATCACCCGCACCACC
>CALGOL010000263.1 GCA_937960755.1 uncultured Azospirillum sp. | reverse complement strand
CTCACCAAGTTCCTGGGCGATTTCAAGGTTCCGGGCGTCGATTTCGAATCGATCATCGCCAGCCAGCGCAAGAACATCGAAGCCGTGACCGCCGCCAACCAGCTCGCCGTCGAAGGCTTGCAGGCCGTGATGCGCCGTCAGGCTGAAATCATCCGTCAGTCGATCGAAGAAGCCACCTCGCTGGTGGGCGATCTGACCGCCGTGTCGGCCCCGGAAGAAAAGGCCGCCAAGCAGGCCGAATTGGCCAAGACCGCCTTTGAAAAGGCGCTGGCCAACGTGAAGGAACTGTCGGAGCTGGTCGCCAAGTCGAACACCGAAGCCGCCGACATCCTGGCCAAGCGCGTGTCCGAAAGCCTGGACGAACTGAAGGCCGCCATTGCGAAGGCCAAGGCGTAAGCCTTAGCCTCAAGGCCGCTATGCGCTGAAAGGGTCGCCTTCGGGCGGCCCTTTTTCGTCGACTTGGCGGTATTCTGGCGCGGTTTCACACTAAAGAAGGGCCGCGCGCGCCATGACGATTTCTTACGATGACTTCCTCAAGGTCGATATCCGCGTCGGCGTGGTGACCGCCGCCGAACCCTACCCGGAAGCCCGCAAGCCGGCCTTGAAGCTGACCATAGACTTTGGACCGGAAATCGGCAGCCGCCGCAGCTCGGCGCAAATCACCGAACATTATTCCCCGGAAACCCTGGTGGGCCGGCAGGTGCTGGCGGTGGTTAATTTCCCGCCCAAGCAAATCGGCAAATTCATCAGCGAATGCCTGACGCTGGGCGTGCCGGACGCAGACGGCAAGGTTGTGCTGGTCGGCCCCAGTTTGCCGGTTCCGCCGGGTGGACGCCTATTTTAACGGCGCCGTATATTCACTAAACATGGCGCCTGAAAATGTTGCAGTGCTGGTATGACAGTTTTGCTGCACCTGCGTCAAACTGTACACTTCCATAGCACGCGAAGCATCGCTATCTATCCCTTCAGACGCTTCTGGAGCGTTTCCTCCCTAGACTTTCAAGGCCGCCGGTGCTTCCGGCGGCCTTTTCTTTGTCCTTCGCAGTCGCAACAAATTCGTTCATCAATCGCTAACGTTCGGCGGGTCGGGATCGTCGTCCCAGCCCTCTCGCGGCGCCGGATAACGGGCCAGCCATTTTTCCAGCAAGGCGGCGTGACCCGCTTCTTCTTGCGCGAACTCTTGGGCGAGCCGCGCGATCTCCGCATCCTGGGTCGTCGCGGCGACGCCGGCGTAATAGCGGTTGGCGCTGCGCTCACAGGCCAGCGCCGCTTGCAGCGCGTGGGCCGCCGTCATCAGGTAATGGGCTTCGTCCCAGTCCGCCGCCTCCGGCGATTCGGCTTGACCGCCCCAGTCGAATTCCCAGGGGTGGAGCCGCGGCAGCCCGCCGCGCTCCGCCGCCAGCGCGGCGATTTCGTCGCGATGCATGACGGCGTAGCCCGACATTTCGCGGAACAGCTTGGCGACTTCCGGCTGGTTATGAGCGCCCATGGCGTCGGTCAATTCGCGATAGCGCTCCACCGCTTCGCTTTCCAACTGCAAGGCGTGGGCGAGAAACAGCGCGAGGCTCTCGGCGCCGCGGGTCGGCTTCGGCGCGGCGGTCATACGGCGAACTCCTTGGCGATGTCGGCGAGACTGGCGTCGATCCGCGACGGCGGATGAAACGCCGGGCGATCGCCGGCCAGGAAAATCCCCAGCCCGAAGCCGTCGTCCTCCAGCACGGCGCGCATCGCTTCCGCCGGATTGTCGGTCGGCGCGCGGCCGTAGGGGTGAACGGCGTTCTTCCAGTCCCGCTGTTCGGGGCGGAAGGTGACGCACGGGCTCAACACATGCACGACGGAAAAGCCCGGATGCTTAATCGCTTCGACGATCAGCCGCGCCACCTCGTTGGGCTGGCCGGAAAAACCGCGGGCGACGAAGTTGGCGCCGCAGGCCAGCGCCAGTTGCACCGGCTGGATCGGATTGACCCCCGGCCCTTCCGGCGTCAGTTTGCTGTCGCACCAGTCGCTTTCGGTGGTGGGCGACGCCTGCCCCTTGGTCATGCCGTAGACTTGGTTGTCCATCACCACGTAAGCGATATCGACGTTGCGCCGGCAGGCGTGCAGGAAGTGATTGCCGCCGATGGAAAAGCCGTCGCCGTCGCCGCCAAAGGCGATCACCGTCTGGTCAGGGCGCGCCAACTTAAGGCCCGAGGCGATGGCGAGCGCCCGGCCGTGGACGCCGTGAAAGCCGTAACAACTGGTGTAGGCCGGAATGCGCGACGAACAGCCGATGCCCGACACCACCGAAATCATATGCCGCGGCGTGCCGATGACCGCCAGCGCGCGGGTGACCGCCGCCAACACCGAATAGTCGCCGCAACCGGGGCACCAAATGGGCTTCACCTCCGACTTGTAGTCGGCGGGGGTCGGACCCAGGGCCTCCTCCACAACATGCGTATCCATTGTTTAGCGCTCCAAATCCGGGGATTACAGCAGGCGGGACAAGGCCGCTTCGATCTCATGCGGGCGGACGGGCAGCGGCCCCGGCCGGGCGAAGCTCTCCACCCGGCCCGGCAAATCGGCATGCGCCCGCAAATATTTGTGGAACTGCGCGCCGTGGGTCTGCTCCACCACCAGCACCGCTTTAACGCCGTCCAGCGCCGCCGCCAGCTTGGCGGTTTGCAGCGG
>CALGOL010000262.1 GCA_937960755.1 uncultured Azospirillum sp. | reverse complement strand
CGGGTCGCCAGCCGGGCGGTCTCCGCCAGCATCGCGGTTTGCGCCGCGGCGGGCGCGCGGTTGTCCAGCGCCTCGATCTCCCGCCACAACGTCGGCAAATCGAAGATGTCGCGCGCCGCGACATAGGCGCGGACGGCGTCGGCGGCGCCGCACCCGGCGCTTTCCATCACGTCGCCGATAAAGTAAGGGCCGATCCGGTTGACCAGTTCGTTAGACAATCGGGTGGCGACGATCTCCCGCCGCAGCCGGTGGCGGCGCAGCGCCTCCGGGGCTTCGCGGCGCAGCGCTTCGGGGAAATAGCCGCGCAATGTCGCTTCAACGAACGGTTCTTCCGGCAACTCGGCGGCCAGCAGGGCGTCGTAAAGCTCCAACTTGGCGTAGGCCAGCAGCACCGCCAGTTCCGGCCGGGTCAGACCGCGGCCGGTCTGACCCCGCGCCGCCAACGCTTTGTCGTCGGGCAAGCGCTCGATGACGCGGTCGAGGCGTCCCGCCGTCTCCAGCCGGCGCATTAATCGGGCCGCGGCGTCGAGGCCGGCCGCTTCTTCCGTCTGCAACAGGGTCAAAATTTGGCCTTGGCGGTAATTGTCGGTCAGCACCCGCGCCGCCACGTCGTCGGTCAATTCGGCCAACAGACGGTTGCGCCGCGCGCCGCTGAGTTCGCCGCGCCGCACCGCGTCGTCGACCAGGATCTTAATGTTGACTTCGTGGTCGGAGGTGGCGACGCCCGCCGAGTTGTCAATCGCGTCGGTGTTGAGCCGCACGCCGCGCGCCCCGGCTTCGATGCGGGCGCGCTGGGTCAGGCCCAAATTCGCACCTTCGCCCACGGCCTTGCAGCGCAAGGCGGCGGCGTCGACCCGCACGGCGTCGTTGGCGCGGTCGCCGGTGTCGGCGTCGGTTTCGTCGCTGGCTTTGACGTAGGTTCCGACGCCGCCCAGCCACAGCAGGTCGACGTCGGCGGCGAGCAGGGCGCGGATCAGCTCGGCCGGCGTCAGACGCTCCGCCGTCAGGCCGAACGCGGCGCGGATTTCCGGCGTCAGCGTCAGTTGCTTGGCGGCGCGATCAAAAATCCGCCCGCCGGGCGACAGCACCGCCGGGTCGTAATCCGCCCATGACGAACGCGGCAGATCGAACAGTCGTTTGCGCTCGTCCCAAGACGCCGCGGCGTCGGGGTTGGGATCAACAAAGATATGGCGATGATCGAAAGCGGCGGTGAGGCGAATATGCTTTGACAGCAGCATGCCGTTGCCGAAGACGTCGCCCGACATGTCGCCGACGCCGACCACGGTGAAGTCTTGGCGTTGAATGTCGTGGCCGATTTCGCGGAAGTGACGCTTGACGCATTCCCAAGCGCCGCGCGCCGTGATGCCCATCATTTTGTGATCGTAGCCGCGACTGCCGCCCGAGGCGAAGGCGTCGCCGAGCCAAAAGCCGTAATCCAGCGAAACGCCGTTGGCGATGTCGGAGAAGGTCGCCGTCCCCTTATCGGCCGCCACCACCAGATAAGGGTCGTCGCCGTCGCGGCGCACGACGAACGGCGGCGGCGCGATGCGGCCCTCGTCATCGAGATTGTCGGTGAGGTCGAGCAGGCCGCGGATCAGCGTCTTGTAGCATTCCACCCCTTCGGCGCGGGCGGCTTCCGGACCGGCGGCCGCAGGCGGCGGACGCTTGACGACGAAGCCGCCTTTGGAGCCAACCGGCACGATCACCGAATTCTTGACCATTTGGGCTTTGACCAGCCCCAGCACTTCGGTGCGGAAATCCTCCCGCCGATCCGACCACCGAATACCGCCGCGCGCCGTTCGGCCGCCGCGCAGGTGAATTCCTTCCATACGCGGGCTGTAGACGAAGGTCTCCACCCACGGCCGCGGCGCCGGCAGGCCGTTGATCGCTTGGCTGTTCAGCTTGAACGATATGTATTCCTTGGCCGCGCCGTCCGCGTCGGTTTGGTGGAAATTGGTGCGCAGCGTCGCGTCGATCAGGTTGAGATAGGCGCGCAAGATGCGGTCGTCGTCCAGACTGGACACCGCGTCGAGATCGCGCAGGATGTCGGCTTTGATGCTTTCCGCCGCGGCCGGATCGGCGGACGCCGGGTCGAACAGCGCATGAAAATACTGCGTCAGCCGCCGCGCCAAGACGGAATGGGCGGAGAGCGCGCTTTCAATCGCTTCTTGACTGAATATGAAACGCGCTTGCCGCATGTATTTGGCGTAGGCGCGCAGCAGCACGATTTCCCGCCAGTTGAGGCCGCTGCGCAGCGCCAGCCGATTGAAGCCGTCGCTTTCCATGCGGCCGTCCCATACCGCCAAAAAAGCCTCGCCCAGCGCGGCGCGGATGGTCTGGTCGCCGAAAGCGTCGGGGATGTCGCTCAGTACGGTGAAGTCATGCAGCCAGACCGTTTCGCCGCGATGAATCGGGGTCGCTTCGTAAGCGGCTTCCGTCGTCGCGCGCAGGTCCAGCCGCTCCAGCATCGGCAGCACGTCGGCCAGCACCGCCGGGCGACCGGCGCGGCAGATGCGAAAACGCGCC
>CALGOL010000261.1 GCA_937960755.1 uncultured Azospirillum sp. | reverse complement strand
GTGGTGCCGACGCCGGGGGCGCTTTCGATGTGGAGCCGCCCGCCATGCAGTTCGACGAAATTGCGGGTCAGCGGCAGGCCGAGGCCGGTGCCCCCGGCGCGCCGCGACATCTTATTGTCGACCTGCCCGAACGGCTCCAGCGCGATGACGACTTCATCCGGGGTCATGCCGCACCCTTGATCGGCGACTTCCAGCATCAGCCAATCATCGCCGTCGCGGCGCAACGTCAGGCGAACCGATTGGTTTTCCGGGGTGAATTTGACGGCGTTGGACAGCAGATTCAGCAGTATTTGCTTAATGCGAACCGCGTCGCCCCATGCTTTAGGCAGATCCGGCGTAAAATCGCGCGTCAGCCGCACCCCGCCGGCCTGCGCCCGTTCCGATATCAGCGCCAACGAAGCCTCGGCGCATTCCGCCAGATCCACCGGGCAGGCGTCGATGCGCATACGGCCGGCTTCAATCTTGGCCAAGTCCAGCACGTCGCTGATGACCGCCAGCAGGTGATGGGCGGATTTGGCGATGACGCTGGCGTATTCGACATATTTTCGATTGCCGATCGGGCCGACCATTTCCATTTGCGTCATGTCGGCGAAGCCGATAATGGCGTTGAGCGGCGTACGGAGTTCATGGCTCATATTAGCGAGGAATTCGCTTTTCGCCCGATTGGCGACCTCCGCCTGCTCTTTGGCTTCCAACAGATCCTGCTCGGCGCGGCGGCGCTCGGCGATTTCCTGGGTCAGTTCGGCGGTGCGCTCGACGACTTTGCGCTCCAACTCTTCCTTAGCGTGCAACAGCGCGTTTTCCGCCTGTTTGCGCAAGGTGATGTCCTGCCCGGCGCAAATCAGCAGCACCTCGTAGCCGCCCGGACCCCAGGTGTCAAAGCGGTCGATATTCCACAGCAACACGCGCTGCTCGCCGTCGCCGCCGCGTAAAACCTGCTCGAAACCGCGGACGTTGCTGCCGGCGCTGGCGGTCGCCAGTTGGCTGGCGAAGGCGGCGGCGGCGTTCGGGTCCATCAGCGACGTCCAGGGCAGGCCGACGATTTCCCGCTCGTCGCCGCCCAGCGCGCGTTCGGCTTCGCGATTGGCTTCCTGCACCCGGCCGCGGGCGTCGAGCACCATGAAAATCGCGCCCGACATGCCAACCAGCGCGCGAAAGCGCGCTTCATTGGCGCGCGCCGCCTGTTCGCGCCGTTTGATGTCGGTGATGTCGCCGATGGAGCCCACCATGCGATAGCACACGCCATCGGCGCCACGCTGCGCCAAGCCGCGGGCCAGCATCCAGCGATAGGCGCCGGTGCGGTCCAGCACGCGGTATTCGCATTCAAAATGTTCGCTGAGGCCTTTGAGGTGGGCCGAAACCGTATTTTCGTACCGCCGCCGGTCGTCTGGATGCACCAGCTTCAGCCATTCGTGCGACGTGGTCCGCAGGGTGTCGCCCTCGAAACCCAAGATCGCCAGCAGGCGGGCGGACAGGTACAGTTGTTTGGTGACCGGGTTCCAATCCCAAAGCCCTTCATTGGGTCCGCGCATCGCCAACGAGTGCATTTCTTCGCGGTCGCGCAGCGCCAGGGCGGCATTATGCTGTTCGGTGACGTCAAAGGCGACGACGCAACCGCCGTCAGCACAGCGCGTCTCGGCGGAATCGGCGCCGCATTGGAACGCCAGACGCCGCCGACGCCCATCGGCGCCGATCAACTCCTCCTCGGCGCCGTTTGGCTCTCCGGCGCGGATGCGGCGCAAGGCGCGCAACGCCGCGCCGGCGTCGTGGCCGACCCAGGTCAGCCAAGTCGAGTTGGCGAAACGCGGTCGCCCGTCATCGTCCAGGAAAGCCACCGCCGCCGGCAACGACTCCAGCGTCGTCCGGGCTTGCGCTTCGGCGCCGCGCAGCGTTTCGATAATGGCGGCGGCGTCTTTCAACGCAAGCGCAAGCTCGTCGCGCCGCCCGCTTGGCCGCACTCCTGAAGAACGCCCATCACCCGTCGCGCGCGCCGATGGCATGCCGTAGACCGACCCCGTTTTTTTGTTCCAGATCAAACTATGGGGGGTAGAACGCGCTGGAAGCAAGCGGCGTCGAAAACGGCGGCGCGAGAGCATGCGACAATTTGCCATCATTGAAAAAAATAGTTAGTCAGTTCGCCCAACCTAACGCGGCTCCGTCCGGCTATCCGTCTGCCGGAAATAACGTTTTAGGCATTCGTCCTGCAACGAACGGCGTTACCCGGCGCACATTGTTGTTTGATTCATATCAATGTGCTGCAACGCCGTTGGCCAGCAAAAATAACCACAAGATCGATATGAGTATTAGTTTAGACTCATACCCGACTGGAATCAGGGAAGTGGCCGCGCCGCCGGGCGCGCCGACACGACAACGACAAACACCCAAGTTTGGGGGAAGCAATGCCTGACGGTCAGTTGCACAGCCGCGAGCCCGAAGAAATCGGCAATCTCGACGGTTATGAGGGCGCGCTTGGCGGCATGAGCCGGCGCGAATTTTTGGCGTATTGCACCGGCATCGCCGCCACGCTGGGACTCGAGCCCGGCATGGGGGTGAAGATCGCCAACGCCGCGGTGGGCAACGCCAAGGCGCGCCGGCCGTCGGTGATCTGGCTGTCGGGCCAAGCCTGCACCGGCTGCACCGAGACCCTGCTGCGCACCAACCATCCGACGCTGGAGACGTTGATTCTGGAGACGATTTCTCTGGACTACAACGAAACCCTGTCGGCCGGCGCCGGCCATCAGGCGGAAAACTTCAAAAAGCAGGCGATGAAGGAGAATTGGGGCAAGTACATCATGGTCGTCGACGGCGCGGTGCCGAACAAGGACGGCGGGGTGTACTGCAAGGTCGCCGGTCAAGCTTTCCCCGACGCGGTTCGGGAAGTGGCCGAAGGCGCCGCCGCCATCATCAGCATGGGGTCGTGCTCGTCTTGGGGCGGCTGGCCGTCCACCGGCGTCAACCCCACCGGCGCCACGTCGGTCAAGGAAATCCTGCCTGGCCGCACGGTGATCTCCATCCCCGGTTGCCCGCCCAATCCCTATAACTTCCTGTCGCTGGTGCTGCATTTCATCACCTTCGGCAAGTTGCCGGCGCTCGACGACAAGAACCGGCCGCTGTTCGCCTATGGCCGTCTGGTGCATGAAAACTGTGAGCGCCGGCCGCACTTCGACGCCGGGCGCTTCGCTATTGAATTCGGCGATTACGGCCACCGTCAGGGCTATTGCCTCTATAAGCTGGGCTGCAAAGGGCCGGAAACCTACGCCAACTGTCCGTCCATCGGCTTCAACGACGTCGGCCAAGGCACTTGGCCGGTGGGCACCGGGCATCCCTGCTTCGGCTGCACCGAAAAGGGCGTCGGTTTCACCAAGGGCATCCATGAGTTGGCGACGCTGAAGTCGTCCGCGCCGCCCAACACCTATCCGGCGGTGACCGAGGCCAAGGGCGAAGGCATGTCGGCCGCCGCCGCCGCGGTGCTGGCCGGCTTGGCGGGC
>CALGOL010000260.1 GCA_937960755.1 uncultured Azospirillum sp. | reverse complement strand
GGGGGGGGGCAAAAGCCGTATCCCCCCAGATCAGCTTGCGCCCCGCCCAGGCGACCCACCCCTCGGCCGCCTTATCGTCAAAAACCGTCTTGTTCAATTGGCAGAAGAACGCCGCGAAGTTCGCCCGCCCGCCATAGCGGAAGTACGGCGTCAGCAACTCGGCCGAAGCGTCGCTCAACCCGCGATGCTCAAAGCCGCTGTTGCGCACCCACAGCCAGGGCGCGGTCACTTGCGGCAGAATCGGCGTCAGCTTGGCCTTAGACGAATCCATCGCCGCGCCATAGGGGGCGTCGATGACCACCAGATCATAAGCCGACAGTTCCGCCGCCGCCGTCGCCGGGTCCAGATCGTTGACCTGCCGGTGCGTCAGGTCATAGCCCGCCGCCTTGGCCGGCTCGACCAGCCGCTGGAACTTGCCGGGCTGGGTCGGCGGATTGGACAAGAAAAGCAGGCTTTTCGCCAGCGCGGGGCCGGCGGCGGGCGCGAGGCACGCCAGCAGCACGGCCAAAGCAAGCAGGAGGCGGCGGAAAGTCATGGTCAGAAACTCGCTCCCAAAACAGCGTAAACCGTGCGGCCCGGTTCGGCGTAGTTGAACAGGGCCGATTTTTCCGCCAGCCGCACGTCGGTGATGTTGCGCAAGCCCAGGCGCAAACGCAGGTTGTCGTTCATCTGATAACCGGCGGAGGCGTGCCACAGGGCGTAGCCCGGCGCCTGCTCCTGACCGGTGGTGGTGGAGAAGAACTGCTCGCCGACATATTCAATCGTCGTCATCGCCGTCCACGGCCCGTCCGCCCAATCCAGCGTCGCGGCGAAGCTGTGTTTCGGCCGCTGGGTCAGTTCTTCGCCGGTCTGTTCGTTGGTGGCGTAGAGATAAGTGTAGTTCAGGCCGGCGGCGAAACCGTCGCCCAAGTCCTGACGCGCGCCCAACTCGGCGCCCTGTATGCGCGCCTGATTGACGTTGTCGTAGATGTAGTAGCCGCGCACGCCCTGGCGGCGCAGCAGCCGGGTGGTGATGAGGTCCTTGACGTCGGTATGGAACAGCGCGGCGGTGAGGCTGGTCCCCTTGCGCCGCCAATCAACCCCCAACTCCCACGATTGGGAGGTTTCCGGCCGGATCGAAGCGTTGCCGTAGAAAGTGTGCGGTCCTTCCGCCCCGACGTAAGACGGCGAAATCTGCTTCAAGGTGGGCGCGCGGAACGCCTCGCCATAGCCGCCCTTGACCGTCAGTTCGTCGGTGGCTTTCCACACCAGATAGGCGCGCGGGCTGTATTCCCAGCCGAAGGTGTCGTGATGGTCGGCGCGCACCCCCACCGTCAGCGTCAAATCCTTCAGCAGGCGGATTTCGTCTTGAATATAGGCCGCCTGATGGAGGGCGGAATCGCTGCCGCCGATTAGCCCGGCGTTGGTCAAGGTTTCCTTGCGGCGCTCGCCGCCCACCGTCAGCAAATGCGCCGAACCCACCGCGTAAACCGCCGAACCGTCGATGATCTCATCTTTCAGATTCTGCGGCCGGGTCGGGGCGACGCCGTTGTTGCGCTTGCTCTCGACATCGAATTCCATCTGGGTGTAGCGCAGTTCGGTGCGCAACGGCGATGCCCCGCCGACATCCCATTCGCCGCGATAGGCGCCCCCGCGCTGGCTGCGGCGAATGTCGTACTTGTCGCTGTAATAGGTGGTTCCGCTGACGTTGTCGCGGGACCGGGTCTCCCAGGTCTCCAGCACGTTGACGGAAAACTCGTGGTTCTCCCACGGCCGCACCGACAGGTACAGCGAGCCCGAGCGCCGCTCGCGGCCTTCAATTTCCGACAAACGCGGGTTTTCCTTCAAGGCGATGGGCGACGAGCGATAATCCTCCACCGCCGCCGACACGGAAAACTTGTCGCTGATCGGGCCGGAAATCGACGCCGCCAATTGATGGGCGTCGCCGCCGTCCTGGTTGCTGACGTCGCCGCGGGCGGTCGCATTGCCGGTCCACTTTTTGCCGGCCTGCTTGGTGATGATGTTGATGACGCCGCCCAGCGCTTCCGAGCCGTAAAGCGCCGACATCGGCCCGCGCACCACTTCGATGCGCTCGACATTCTCCATCGGGACCCATTCGTATTGATAATCCGAATGGCCGACCACGTCGTCGGTGGCGGAAACCCGCTTGCCGTCGATCAAAATCAGCGTGTGCTGATTGTCGGCGCCGCGAATGTTGATGGTCTTGCGCCCGCCCACCCCTTGGCCGGTCAGGGTGACCCCCGGCAGGCCGCGCACCGCCTCCAGCACGTCGGTCGCGCCCTTGGCCTTAATTTCTTCCGCGCTGATGACGGAGACCGAGGCCGGCGATTCGGCGGTGGACATCGCCGATTTGGTGGCGGTGACGTTCACCGCGTCGAGCAATTCCGCGACTTGCGCCGATTCAGCGCCAGCGGATGCAATGGAAAAGGTGGAAGCGAGGGCGACAGCCGCCGTCGCCAGCGCGCGCTTACGCATCGCCGGTATCTCCTGATAGCCGAATGGGAGTTGGCGCCCACGGCCCCATTCCCCCCTTTGGGACCGGGCGTCGGCGACGGCTTTAGGAGTTAATACGAAAGGATCGCATTTGCAACATGAAATGCGATGCATTCTCATTTGATGCCGAATGACGGAATGCCGACCGGCGCTCCTTCGTTCACGAATAGGGCCGGACGGTTATCGCGAATGCGAGTTATTTGTAATATTTTAAGTGATACTGCCGCGTGGTCCAGCGCTCAGGGCGGATGTCGTCCAGCGGCGAGGGTTTTTTCCCCGCCCGCTTCTTCATCCGGTAGCCCTGCCGAGACAGCGCGACCTTGAGGCTGGAAACCTCACACTTCCACACCTCCGCCGCGGCCGCTTTTG
>CALGOL010000259.1 GCA_937960755.1 uncultured Azospirillum sp. | reverse complement strand
GGCTCGGCGGCGTGGGGCGACCCCAAAGCGCTGGCGACCGGCGCCGCGGTGGGGGCGCCGCCGGACCTGTTAAACCTGATGGGGCAGAATTGGGGGCTGACGCCCTTGTCTCCGTTGGGATTGCGCGAACGCGCCTACGCCCCCTTCATCGCCGCGCTGCGCGCCAACATGCGCGCCGCCGGGGCGTTGCGCATCGACCATGTCATGGGTTTGATGCACATGTTCTGGCTGCCGGATCGGGACGAGAACGGCGTCTGCGCCCCCGGCGCCTATGTCGCTTATCCATTTGAAGATTTGTTGCGCATCGTGGCGCTGGAGTCGCACCGCAACCGCTGTTTGGTGATCGGTGAGGATTTGGGCACCGTGCCGGACGACTTCCGCCCGCGCATGGCCGAGGCCGGAGTGCTGAGCTATCGCGTGCTGTATTTTGAGCGCGACCGCGCCAGCGGCGATTTCCTGCCCGCCGACGCCTATCCGGCCGAAGCGCTCGCCACCGTCACCACCCATGATCTGCCGCCGTTACGCGGTTTCTGGACCGGCCGCGATCTGGAATGGCGCCGCCTGCTGTCGCTCTATCCGTCGGATGAGATGATGAACGCCGACGCTTGGGAGCGCGGCGTCGACCGCTGGCGGCTGCTGCGGGCGCTGGAGCAAGCGGGCTTGCGCCCATCCTGCTACCCCGACAACGAAGGCGGCCAAGCCTGGACCGCCGATCTGACCGCCGCGGTTCATCAGTTCCTCGCCCGCAGCCCGGCGGCGTTGCTGACCGCGGCTTTGGAGGACGCGGTGGAGGAGCTTGAGCAACCCAATCTGCCCGGCACGGTGGATCAGCATCCCAACTGGCGCCGCCGCTTGCCGATCAACCTGAAAGGGTTGAGCGCGCATCCCGCCGTGCGGCGTTTGGCGGCAGCCTGCAACGCGCGAAAGACGTCAACGACAGGCTAAGCAACGGCTATTCTCAGCCCAGCGACAAGAGTGTAAACAGACGCGAAAGCGCGATTAAAAGCGCTGCTATCGAACAGGGGGGAAAATCCATGGCGACCACTATCTCCGGCCTTGAGCTGCTGGCGGCGATTCCGGCGGAGTACGCTGAAATCCTGACGCCGGAGGCGCTGGCCTTCGTCGCCGAACTGGAAGGTCGTTTCGGCGCCGAGCGCCGCCGGCTGCTGGGCGTGCGCAAGCAGCGTCAAGCCTTGATCGACAAGGGCGAAAAGCCCGATTTTCTGCCGGAAACACGCCGCATCCGCGAAGCGGAATGGACAATCTCCCCGTTGCCGGCCGATTTGCAAGACCGTCGGGTGGAGATCACCGGCCCGGTTGAGCGCAAGATGATTATCAACGCGCTGAACTCCGGCGCCAAAGTGTTCATGGCCGATTTTGAGGATTCCAACACCCCGACGTGGAAGAACCTGATCGAAGGCCAAATCAATCTGCGCGACGCGGTGCGCCGGACCATCTCCTATCAAGACCCCGCCAGCGGCAAGCAATACGCGCTGAACGACAAGACCGCGGTGCTGAAGGTGCGGCCGCGCGGCTGGCACATGGATGAAAAGCACGTCCGCTTTGAAGGCGAAGCGATTTCCGGCGCGCTGTTCGACTTTGCGCTTTACGCCTTCCACAATGCGGCGGAACTGCTGGCGCGCGGCTCCGGCCCCTATTTCTATCTGCCGAAGATGGAAAGCCATTTCGAGGCGCGGCTGTGGAACGAGGTGTTCAGCACCGCCGAAGATTATCTGAAAATCCCGCACGGCTCGATCAAGGCCACCGTGCTGATTGAAACCATCCTGGCGGCGTTCGAGATGGATGAAATCCTCTACGAACTGCGCGAGCACTCCGCCGGGCTCAACTGCGGCCGCTGGGACTACATCTTCAGCTTCATCAAGAAGCTGCGCAACGACGCGGGCGCCGTGATGCCCGACCGCGCCAAAGTGACGATGGACGTGCATTTCCTCAGCGCGTACAGCCAGTTGGCCATCAAGACCTGTCATCGCCGCAACGCGCCGGCCATCGGCGGCATGGCGGCGTTCATCCCGGTCAAAGACGACGCGGAGGCCAACGAACGCGCCTTCGCCCAAGTCCGCGCCGACAAGGAGCGGGAAGCCAAGAACGGCCATGACGGCACTTGGGTCGCCCACCCCGGCTTGGTGCCGGTGGCGCTGGAGGTGTTCGACCGCATCATGCCGACGCCGAACCAGATCAACCGCAAGCGCGGCGATTTCACCGCCACCGCCGCCGATCTGCTGACCGTGCCGCAAGGCCCGAAGACCGAAGCCGGCTTGCGTCAGAACGTGGCGGTCGGCATCGGCTATCTGGAAGCTTGGCTGCGCGGCGTCGGCTGCGTGCCGCTGTTCAACCTGATGGAGGACGCGGCGACGGCGGAAATCAGCCGCACGCAGGTTTGGCAGTGGGTGCACAAAGAAGCCAAGCTGGACGACGGCCGGCTGATCGACATGGCGCTGGTGGATCAGATCGTCGCCGAGGAATTGGCGGCATGGCGCGACCGGCTGGGGCTGGACCGGTACCACGGCGGCAAGTTCGCCGAAGCCGCGCAGATGTTCCGCGACCTGATCGCCCGCGCCGACTTCATGGAGTTCCTCACCCTGCCGGCCTATGACCGTTTGGTGGCGCGGGGAGAATAAGCCGCCGGTGTTTTCCGCCCCCCCTTCTCCGGCCCAGGCCGGCGGAGGGGAGCGGGCGGGTCAGGCGGCGGCGAATATGCGCTGAGCGTCGGCCAGCGATTGGTCGGCGTCGTCCGCTGAAAAATCCTTGTTCAAATGATAATCCGCCAACACCCGCAGCCGCCACAAAGTCGGCAAACTGCGTCGGGCGAGGATGACGTATTGCGGGACGCCTGGACCCGGAAGCGTTTTTTTCAACACATCACGGATGATTTCATGACGGGCGGCGGCGTAATCGCTTGGATCGAGCCCGAAATATCGGGCGACCAGATGATAGACGGCATAATAGCAGAGATGGGCCGCCGCCCGATATGACGCCTCGTTTTGCTCGTCCGCGGCCAACAGCCGCTCAGCCAACCTGACCATTAAGTCAGGCGGCATGTTTATCTTTAACGAACTCAAGCGCCACTCGCCCCGTCAGTTCCGGCGCTACTCGTTCAATTTTCTCATGCGCCAGATTTATGGCGTCGGCATAGACGCGATGCGGACGCTCGACGTCAGCGGGAACATGGATAAGCACGACAGGGATGATCTCGCCGCCGATGCTTTCCTGAACGGCCTCGCACGGTGAGCCGGTCTGCTGCTGTATGACCTGCGCAAAATACTGCGCCAACGCCTCCGGCGGCATATTTTGCGGCTCAAAAGGCGGCGGCTCCCGCAACTCCTTGGGCAGAGGCAGGGGCTGAGGCGAGTGATCGGGGTCGATTTTCCGCACGAGAGCCATGCCATTTAATAGAGCCATGCCATTTAATATGGCGCCCGCGCTGGTTCGACGCAACGCCCGCATTGCCCCGCCGCGGTCGCATCGCTACATAATGCCCCACAGGCATGCTCGGGGATGATGACGTGAATTCGTTGGGTTTCGATAAGGCCCCCGCTGACACGCGGGTGGTGGTCGCCATGTCGGGCGGGGTGGATTCCTCCGTCGTCGCCGCCGAACTGGCGGCGCAGGGCTATGACGTGGTCGGCGTCACCCTCCAGCTTTACGATCACGGCGCCTTCGCGATGAAAAAAGGCGCCTGCTGCGCCGGACAAGACATCTACGACGCCCGCCGCGTCGCCGACCGCATCGGCGTGCCGCATTATGTGCTGGATTACGAAGGCCGGTTTTCGGAATCGGTCATCGAAGACTTCGCCGATTCCTACATCCGCGGCGAAACCCCGATCCCTTGCGTGCGCTGCAACCAACAGGTCAAGTTCCGCGATCTGCTCGACGCCGCCAAGGAGTTAGGGGCCGACGCCATGGCCACCGGCCATTACGCTAGGCGGATCGACGGGCCGTCGGGGCCGCAAATGCTCAAAGGCGCCGACCCGAACCGCGACCAGAGCTATTTCCTCTTCGCCACCACCGCCGAACAGTTGGATTACCTGCGCTTCCCTCTCGGCGGGCTGCCCAAGAGCGAAACCCGCAAGCTGGCGGAAAAGCACGGGCTGGCGGTGGCCGACAAACCCGACAGCCAGGACATTTGCTTCGTGCCCGACGGCGATTACGTCGGCGTGGTGGAAAAGCTGCGCCCCGGCGCATCCGCCCCCGGCGACATCGTCCACCTCGACGGCCGGGTGCTTGGGCGGCACGACGGCATCATCCGCTACACCATCGGCCAGCGCCGCGGCCTCGGCGTCGGCGGCGTCAAGGGCGGCGACGCCGAACCCTTGTATGTCGTGGGTTTGGAAGCGGCGACCCGCCGCGTGCTGGTGGGGCCGCGTACGGCCTTAGCCCGTACGCGCGTACACCTGAAAGAGGTGAATTGGCCGTCATCCGATTTGCTCGCGGCGTTGCGCGCCGATGGCCTGCGGGCGGAAATCAAGCTGCGCTCGGCCCAGCCCGCAGCGCCCTGCGTCGCCCGGATGGCGGATGACGGGACCATCACCGCGACGCTGGACGAGCCGCAATACGGCGTGGCGCCGGGCCAAGCCGGCGTGCTCTATCAGGGCGAGCGCATGCTGGGCGGCGGCTGGATCGCCGCGGCGTCATAAGCTGCGCCGTAAAGGGAAACACCCCCTTGTCATTCGCTTGCGGGCTGCGCATATCTGCGGCCGGCAAAGCCATTCAACCAAACCGGATATTCAGAGGGAAAGCCATGACTGAGGAACGCCGCAGTTTTCAAGCGGAAGTCAGCCGTCTGCTCGACATCGTCGCCCACTCGCTTTACAGCGAGAAGGAAGTGTTCCTGCGCGAACTGGTGTCGAACGCCTCGGATGCTTGCGACCGTTTGCGCTACGCCGCCCTCACCCAGCCGGAATTGACCGCCGATGATCCGGCCTTCCGCATCCGCCTGACGGTGGACAAGGACGCGCGCACGCTGACGGTGACCGACAACGGCGTCGGCATGAACCATGACGATTTGGTGGAGAACCTCGGCACCATCGCCCGGTCGGGCACGTCGGCCTTCGTCGCCTCGCTGTCGGGCGACGCCAAGAAAGACACCTCGCTGATCGGCCAATTCGGCGTCGGCTTCTATTCCGCCTTCATGATCGCCAACAAGGTGACGGTGTTCAGCCGCAAGGCCGGCGAAGCCCAGGGCTGGCGCTGGGAATCCGACGGCAAGGGCGAATTCACCGTCGGCCCCAGCGATGAAGGCCCGGCCCGCGGTTCGCGCATCGTGCTGCATTTGCGCGACGGCGACGACGAATATCTTGAGGAATATCGCCTCTCCGCCATCATCCGCAAATATTCCGACCATATCGCCATTCCAGTGCTGTTCGGCGAGGGCGAGGAGGAAAAGACGCTCAACAGCGCCTCGGCGCTGTGGATGCGCGCCAAGTCGGACATCACGGAAGAGCAGTACAAGGAATTCTATCACCACGTCGGCCACGCCTTTGACGAGCCATGGCTGACGCTGCATTGGAAGGCGGAAGGAGCGATCGAGTACACCAACCTGCTGTACGTGCCCTCAAGCAAGCCGTTCGACCTGTTCGACCCCAAGCGCGCCCACCGCGTCAAGCTGTACGTCCGCCGCGTCTTCATTACCGACGAAGCCGACGGGCTGATCCCGCCCTACCTGCGCTTCCTGCGCGGCGTGGTGGATTCCGAAGACCTGCCGCTCAACATCTCCCGCGAAATGCTCCAGCACAACCCGATGCTGGCGAAAATCCGCGCCGGCGTCACCCGCCGCGTGCTGTCGGAACTGGGCAAGAAGGCCGGCGACCCCGAACAGGCGGAAGCGTACGGCAAGTTCTGGAACGCTTTCGGCGCCGTGTTGAAGGAAGGCTTGTATGAAGACTATGAGCACCGCGCCGACCTCTTGAAGCTGCTGCGCTTCCGCTCCACCCATGGCGAAGGGCTGGTGTCGCTGGCCGACTACCTCGGCCGGATGAAGGAAGGGCAAGAGGCGATCTACACCATCGCCGGCGACGACGCCGACGCGCTGCTGCGCAGCCCGCAGCTTGAGGGTTTCCGCGCCAAGGGCGTCGAGGTGCTGCTGCTGACCGACCCGGTGGATGAATTCTGGGTCCAGACGGTGCATGATTATGAAGGCAAACCCTTCAAGTCGGTCACCCGCGGCGGCGCCGATCTTTCCAAGATCAAAAAGGACGAGACGGAAGCCGACAAGCCGGAAGACAAGCCGGCCGAAACCGAAGGCGTCGGCGATCTGCTGGCCTTCCTCAAGCTGACCTTGGGCGAGGCGGTCAAAGACGTGCGGGTGTCGGAACGGCTGACCGACAGCCCGGTCTGTCTGGTGGCCGACGAAAACGACATGGACATGCACCTGGAGCGCTTGCTGAAGCAGCACCGCCAGTTGGGCAAGGACGGCCCGGCTAAGCGCATTCTGGAAATCAACGCCGGCCATGATCTGGTGAAAAGCCTCGCCGCCCGCGCCAAGACCGAAGGGGCCAACGCCCCCGACCTGGAAGACGCCGCCTGGCTGCTGCTGGATCAGGCGTTGATCGTCGAGGGCGAGCCGCCCCGCGACCCCGCCGCCTTCGCCAAGCGCATGGCGGCGGCGATGCGGCGCAGCATCTAAGCGCGCGTAAGCCGCTCTTCAGCCGCGGTTCAGCGCCGCGGCTGAAGAAAAAAATCAGCAACTAGCCGTTTTGTATAAATTTCTGCAGGTTCGTAAAGATTTTTGCAGCGAAGTACCCAAATATGGGTAATTCTGCAAGGGAGGTCGGACACCACGTAGGCAGAGAAAGGGTGACAGGATGCCTGACCAGCTGCAAGCGGGGGAGCGCTATACCGGCAACGCCGGGCTGAAACAACGGCTGGGGCTGAACGCCCCCGATCCGGCGGTCATCTCCATCGTCGGCGCCCGTGACAAAAAGCAGATCATCGAACCGATCCGCACCATCGACCGCTACCGAAACTCCCATGATTACGGCGATTCCGCCGTCATGGACCTGAAGTTCGCCCTGCGCTACGAGCCGGTCGATCTTTGTATTCTGCGTCTTGCTTTTGAGAAAATCGATAAAAATGACCTGACCGCCTGGATAAACGGGGAGCCCAACGGGGCCTACGCCCGGCGCGCGTGGTTCTTTTACGAATGGCTGACCGGGGATCTATTAGACTTACCGGACGTACCGATTGGCAAATACGTCCCGGCCCTTGACGCTGAAACGCATATCGTCCTGCCCCAAGGCCTACGGTCGAAGCGTCACCGGGTCATCGACAACCTGCTCGGCGCGCCGGCTCTGTGTCCAATGGTGCGGAAAACCCGCAAAATCGCCGACCTGCAAGCCTCCGGCATTCAGGCGGAAGCGGCGAATTTCATCCAAAATTGTGATCCGCAAACCCTCGCCCGCGCCATTCAATATCTCCACACCAAGGAAACCAAAGGCACGTTCGAGCTGGAGAAGGAAACCGCCAGCGGCTCGAAAGCGGAGCGCTTCATCGACGCGCTGCGCAGCGTGCGCGACTTCGACCCCGGCAGCGAAGCCGAGCAAACCCGGCTGCAAAACATCATCGTCGATCCGCGCTACGCCGCCAAAGGCTGGCGCGACTTCCAGAATTACGTCGGCGAGACGACCTATCATCATCAATACGACACCGTGCATTTCATCTGCCCGAAGCCGGAAGACGTTCGCCCATTGATGGACGGCTTCGCCAAGCTGGCGGAACGCTTGCGCGGCGGCGGCGTCGATCCGGTGCTGGCCGCCGCCGTGGTCGCCTTCGCCTTCGTCTTTATTCACCCGTTCGACGACGGCAACGGCCGCATTCACCGCTATCTCATCCACCATGTGTTGAGCGAAGCCGGCTTCACCCCGCCCGGCGTGGTTTTTCCGGTCTCCGCCGCCATGGTGCGGACATGGGACGCATACGATCTGGCGCTTGAGCGGTTTTCTCGCCCGGTGATGCGGCATATCGAATGGGTTTGGCGCGACGGCGCCGACGGTCCGCAAGTAGCCGTGTCCAACCGCACCGACCATCTTTACCGTTATTTCGACGCCACGCCGCAAGCCGAATATCTCTATGAGCAAGTCATCGACGCGGTGCGGCGTGATCTGAAAGAAGAAATCGGCTTTATCACTGCTTTTGACCGGGCCTATCGGGCGGTGACCGAGCGCATCGACCTGCCTAACCGCAAGGCCGGGCTGCTGGTCAAACTGGCGATGCAGAACGGCCGCATCGGCCAGGACAAGCGGGAAAAGCACTTCCCCGAACTGACGGCGGCGGAACTGGACGAGCTGGAAACGCTGGTGCGCGAAGCGGTTGACGCCCAGCCGCCCCCCGCTCCTTCCGGGCTTGGCGACGGCGCGACGGTGGGTTAGGGTCGCGACGCCCGTCATCCGGCGCAACCGACGCCGCCGCTTTCAGGAGCCCCCATGCCGATCCGTCGCCCCCTG
>CALGOL010000258.1 GCA_937960755.1 uncultured Azospirillum sp. | reverse complement strand
CTGGCCGCCATGCGCGCCCACCCCTTGGGGCGCGACGCCGCCGCGGTGGGGGAAATCGTCGAAGACCCCAATCATTTCGTGCAGTTGGAAACGGTGTTCGGCGGCCGGCGAATCGTCGATTGGCTGTCGGGGGAGCAACTGCCTCGCATTTGCTAGATTAGCGAATCGCAAATCATCCGTGTGACGGATTTTTTGCTGTTGCAGCGCAATAAGGCGGTTTATAACGGTCCTAATATCCATATTCCCCCTATGGAAAAGGACCGACCCCATGCCGCTGGAATTCGAACTGCCGCAAGTTTTCAAGTATCACGTCTTCACCTGCGCCCAGCAGCGTCCGCCGGGACACCCGCGCGGCTCGTGCGCCGCCCAAGGCGCCCACCCGCTTTGGGAAAAGCTGGGCAATCTGTTGCAGGCGAAGGGATTGCTGAATGTCGGCATGGCCTATACCGGCTGTCTCGGCTTTTGCAACGCCGGGCCTTTGATGGTGGTCTACCCCGAAGGGATCTGGTATCGCCCGCAGACCCCGGAAGACATTCAAGAAATCGTTGAAAGCCATTTCATCGAGGATAAGCCGGTCGAGCGCCTGATCGTCGTGTTGACCCGCTGACGATCCAATTCCGTTCCCTCCCCTCGCTCTTGGCGTTAACATTCCGACAATAGTTTGGTTGCGATACTATCCGTATTTAGCGCATTATTGTCACGGAACATGCCGAAAGTGGGGGACGGGGATGGCGGCAAACACGTCGATAAGCAATATCGTCAGCTTGGTGGACGAACGATTGATTCGGCGGACGCCGGATTATCCCCTGCCGTTAGCGGAAGAAGATTTCGCCTATATTGAAACCTGCCTCGCCGCGGTCGACCGGGTTTTCCCGCCGGAACGGCGCGGCGGCAGGTTGGTTGATCTGCCGGTGCGTCTGCTGCCGGCGCGCGCGCTAGCCCGCCTCTTAACCAGCTTGCGCCGCGACCTGCGCCCCGCCACCGCCGAACAGCGCTTGGCGCATGGCATGCTGTGGGGCGCGCTGGGTCTGCTCAACACCGCCCGCGCCATGGCGGCGGAGCGCGACCCGGCGCCGCAAGAATGCAACGGCGGCGGAAATATTTTAAATCTTTAACCGAGGCTTTCCTCTTGCGACGCATACTGTGCGTCGCGACATAGTGTCGACGGCGATCATGGTTGGATAAGGGGCGACGACGGGTGAACGGGCGCAAGATCATCGCGGCGATTATCGTCCTGGCCGGCGCTACGGCGTCTGCGCCCGCGGCGGCGCAGGACGATGCGGCGCCGACGGTGTTGGCGCTTTCCGGTTGGACCATCGGCGGCTTGGCGTTCGGCGGCGGCGAATCGGCCCCGTTAGCCGCAACCAGCCTGCATGACAAGCAACGCAGCGGCCCCGGCTTGGCCCTGTCCAGCCTGGGCGAAGGTGTCGCCTTGCGGTCATGGGCGGCGGGGGTCGAACCCGGCGGCCGGGTCGGATCCGGCGGCGGTCTGCTGCTGGACGTGCCGGTGGGCGGCTTCACCTTCACCCCCAGCTTCGGCGCGGTGCGCGCCGAGTCGCTGTCGCTCAACGGCGGCGCCTCCACCGCGCTGCGCTCCCAACTAGAGGTCGGCTATCGTTTTGACAACGAATCGCGACTTTCCTTTGGTTACAGCCGCCTATCGACCATGAACGGCGACGCCGGCCGGTCGGAACGCGACGTGGTCAGCTTGTCCTACCGCCTGCCCTTTGGCGCGTTGCTGGACTGGTGAGCGCGGCCGCGGCGAATCCCCCTGCAATGACAATGCTTAAGGCATTGTTAATCATAACGTGGTCCATTGCTTGGCGCAGAAGGATGCGCGCCGACACGGCGGAACCATTAGGGGGGAACCATGGCGACGAAGAAGAGCACCGGCGAAGCGGCGAAGACGGCCCCGACGCTTGATCCCAGCATCAGCGACGCCACCGCCGATGCGGTTTTCCAGACCAATTTCTCCGTTATTGAGCAAGACGCGCTGACCTTGATGAAAGCGGCGTCGCTGCTGATCGACGCCAACACCCCCGACGCGGTGTCGGTGGCTTTGGACAACAATCTGAAGCTGTGGGTCGCCATCAAGACGGTGGTGTCGCATCAGGACAACACCCTTCCGCCGCAGATTAAGGAAAACCTCGCCTCGCTGGCGCAGTACGTCAGCAACGTGACGATGGAGGCGACGCAGGGCGAAATCGAATATCGCCGTCTGGTCGGCCTCGCCCGCATCAACATGCAGATCGCCGAGGGGCTGCTGGGCGGCCAAACTCGCCGCATGGTGGAGCAGCGGGCCTATGAAATCTGGGACGCCGCCGGTCAGCCGGAAGGCCGCAGCCTGGATCATTGGCTGCAAGCCGAACAAGAAGTGCTGGCGGCGCTGCGTCAGCCGTAAAGGCCGACGCTTTTCGCCCCTTAAAAAACGCAAGGCCGCCGCGCCCCGCCGGGTCGGCGGCCTTTGCTGATTCGGCGGCGGCGCTTCTGCTATGGTCTCGCCACCCTTCTGATATCCTCGACCAGACCAGCGCCGGGCCGATTTCGTCATGAACCACGCTCTTTCCCCGTCGCGACGCTCTCCGGCGGCCGGCGTCGCCTTCATGTCGGCGTCGGTGTTTCTGTTTTCGCTGATGTCCGTCTGCATCAAGGCCTTGGCCGACCATGTGCCGGTGGCGGAAGCGGTGTTCTTCCGCAACGCCGTCGGCATGCTGCCGGTGCTGGTGGCGGTCTATTGGTCGGGCGGGCTGGAAAATCTGCGCACCGAACGGCTGGCCGGGCATTTCGGCCGCGCCGTGGTCGGCTTGTCGGCGATGTCGCTGCTGTTCTGGTCGTTCGCGCTGTTGCCGCTGGCCGACGCCACCGCCATCAACTACACCGCGCCTTTGTTCCTCACCGCGCTGTCCGCCCCGTTGTTGGGCGAGAAAGTCGGCATTTACCGCTGGAGCGCGGTGCTGGCCGGCTTCGCCGGCATGCTGGTGATGCTGCGCCCCGGCGACGGCGTGCTGGAGACCGGCGCGCTGGTGGCGCTGGCCGCCGCCTTCCTGCAAGCTTTGGCGATGGTGGCGGTCAGTCAATTGAGCCGCACAGAGTCCTCCACCACCATCGTGTTCTACTTCACCGCCATCACCACCGTGCTGGCCGCCCTGCCCCTGCCGTGGCTGTGGGTGACGCCGCAAAGCGCCGTCGATTGGGGACTGCTGGTCAGCATCGGCCTGATTGGCGGGTGCGCTCAGCTCTGCCTGACCCGCGCCTACGCCCACGCCCAAGCCGCGGTGATCGCGCCTTTCACCTACGCATCGTTATTGTGGGCGACCCTGTTCGGCTATCTGTTTTGGGGCGATACGCCCGACGCGCACATGCTGATGGGCGCCGCCATCGTCGCCGCCAGCGGCGTCTTCATCATTTTCCGCGAAGCGCGGCGCAAATCGCCCGCCGCGGCCGGCAAAGTCGCCGAGGAAAAATAAGCATGACGTCCGCCAGCCCCGCCTCGTCCGGCCGCTTCTTCGCCATCGACGCGGCGCGGGGGCTCGCCGTGGTCGCCATGGTCGCCTACCACTTCACCTGGGATTTGTGGTTTTTCGGCCTGATCGGCGCCGATTTGCTGGGCGATCCGCTCTGGCTGGCCGCCCGCACCGCCATCGTGTCTTCCTTCCTGTTCATCGCCGGGGTCTGCGCCGTGGCCCCCAGCGATGAACAGGAAGGAAGACACGAGATCGGAAGAGCACACGTCTGAACTCCAG
>CALGOL010000257.1 GCA_937960755.1 uncultured Azospirillum sp. | reverse complement strand
CGCCGCCGCCGCCGCCCGAAGACGCCTTGCCCTTTGCGCGCGCCGCCTATGGCCGGGGCGATTTTCGCATCGTCTGGCTGGTCAAGCCGACCGGACGCTATCCCCACGGCGCGCTTGGCGACGCGGTTGAAGCGGCGGGCTTGCGGGTCCTGTTCGCCGATGGCGGAACGGCGGAAGTCGTTTTGCCTGACGATCAGGTGTTTGAGGATCTGGAGCCGCGCCTTGTCGACGCCGATGGCGATGGGCGCGACGAAATCATGGTGGTGCGGGCTCGCGCCGACAAAGGGGCGTCGCTGGCGCTTTACGGCGTGCGGGAAGCGTGCGACGGCGACGCCGCCGGCCGTACGCTGGGGCTGCTGGCGGAAACCCGGCCGATCGGCCAGCCGATGCGCTGGCTCAATCCGATCGGGGTCGCCGACTTCGACGGCGACGGCAAGCCGGAAATCGCCCTGGTGCGCACGCCGCACCTCAGCGGCGTGCTGGAGATTTATCGGCTGGTCGAGGGGCGCTTGGTCAAGCTGGCGGAACTGGCCGGTTATTCCAATCATGTTTTCGGATCGCGCGTGCAGCGCTTGGCGGCGGTCGCCGATATGAACGGCGATACAGTTCCCGATATTATTGTTCCAACGCTTGACCGCCGCGCCGCGGCGGTGGTGAGCTTCGCCGGCGGGGCGCTGCGCGAAATTCGCCGGGAGTCGTTGCCCGCCGCCGCGACCGGCGAGTTCTCCGTCATATCCCACGCGACCACCGGCGCGCCGAAAGATAAGCCGCCGGAAGTATGGATCGGATTGGAGACCGGCGAACGGCATACGCTGACAGCGGCGCGCTAGCGCTGCAAGTCTGATGGATGTCTCCCATTCGTCAGCATCATATACAGATCTGATATGTAAGATGTGGCTATTCAACCGCCTCCGACCGGCGGCTGAGCGGCGTGGCGTACGCCTAGAATGTTTTTTATTTTCTTTATGCGCGAAATTAAATTCATTTAACAAATAACATCATGATTAATGTTTTTATCTAAAATATCAAAGTGTGACAGGCGCATTTTTTAAATAAATATCTCAAATTTAATTGAATCTTATCTTTCGCGCCCAAGTTTCTCTGTTAAGCTTTGCTTATGTGGTGCGTTTGGACGGGATGGCGCCATGCTTCGGTATATACGGCCCTTATCAATTTTTCTCGCCGCGGCGCTTATTATTTTTTGCGGTGCAGCAAGCTATGGCTGGACGCCGGAGGCGGCGGCGCAGGGCCGGGCCCGCACCATCCTTATCGTCAATTCCTACCATAAGGGATACATGTGGACGGACGAGCAGTCCGGCGCGATGGAAAAAAAATTGCTCGGCGCGTTGCCTGACGCATTGATCGACGTGTTTTATCTCGACTGGAAGCGCCGTCCGACGGAAAGCAATATTGCGGCCAGCCGGGCGCTGTTGCTTAGCCGTTACGGCGACGCCGGGCCCGACATCATACTAACCACTGACGACGCCGCGCTTTCGTTCGCCTTGGAAACCCGAAAGAGTTGGCGGCGAACGGCGCCGGTGGTTTTTTCCGGCGTCTTCGACTACTCGGCGGATGGCCTGATCGGCGGCGAAAGCGATGTCGGCGGCGTCTACCAAATGCTCAATCCCCGCGGGACGATTGAGCTGGCGCGGCGATTGCGGCCGGAAATTAACGCTGTGCATTTGGTTCACGATAGTTCGGAAACCAGTTTGGCGTTTGAAAGCCAAGTGCGCGAAGTTGTCGCCCGGACAACGCCGCCGTTAGAATTGCGGGTGCTGCGCGATTTGCCGCTTGAGCCCTTGTTGGAGCGCTTGGCTCGCTTGCCGCGCGACGCTTTTGTCTTACTCGGCTCGTACGCCAGCGATTTCCAAGGCGTCGTCTTGCCGCCGGAGCGTTTCGCCAGCCTGTTCGCCGATGCGTCCAAGGCGCCAGTGTTCACCCCGTACAGCTACCTATTAGGTAGCGGCGTTGTCGGCGGCAGCCTTTGTGGCGGCGCGCTGGAAGGCGAGGCGGCGGCTGACATGGCGCTGGGCGCGTTGGCCGGCGAGCCGCTGCGTCGGACGCCGCCGCCGGAAGACGGCAATTTTATCGGCGTGGACGACAAGCAAATGCGGCGCTTCGACTTCGACTACCGCCTGCTGCCCGAAGGCGCGGTGGTGGCGAATCGCCGTAAGACATTCTTTGAAGCCTATCCCGAAATCGCCGCGGGCGGCTCCGCCGCCATTATCGTGCTTTCTGGGCTCGCCGCGGCGCTGTGGGGCAATATTCTGCAACGCAGACGAATACAAGCAGCGCTGAGCGACAGCTACGACCATTTGCTGGCCAGTCGGGAAGAGAGCCGGCGTAATGAGGAGCGTTACCGTTTGGCGCTGGAGGCGTCGCAAGACATCATTTGGGAATGGGATATAGTTAGGGATAAAAGAATATTCTCCGGTAAAGTATGTAGTATAATTGGGAAAAAAGCCGCTAATATGACATCGTCATTAGAATGGATTAATATCGTACATAAAGATGATCGTCGTATTTTTAGAGAAAAAATTGAACGTTATCTTTCTGGTATAGATAAAGATTACTCATTAACATATCGGGTGGTGCGTGATGACGGTAAGGATGTTTGGTTGCAGGCCGCGGGTGTCGCTTTGTTCGATGACGCCGGTCGCGCCTATTACATGGCGGGCTCTTACGCCGATGTGACGGAGGAAATGGAGCGTCGGCAGTTGATGGACCATCTTGCCTATTACGATGGTTTGACCGGCTTGCCCAACCGCGTAAAGCTGCAACAGCTTGCCGACGCGGCCATTCATCGGCTGGAGCCGGGCGGCAATCTATTGCTGATTTTTATCGATCTCGACAACTTCAAATACATTAATGATTCGTTCGGTCACAAAATGGGCGACGCTTTGCTGGTCGCCGTCGCCGAACGTTTGCGCTCGGCGCTGAAGGAAGACGACGCCGTGCTGGCGCGTTTGGGAGGGGATGAGTTTGTTGCGCTGATACCCTGCGACGCGCCGCGCGATCTGGCGGTTTTCGAACGGCGGGTGCGTCGGGCGTTCGTTGCGCCTTTCGAAGTCTCCGGTCAGCAATTCTATGTCGGTTGCAGCGCCGGCGTCGCCTGCGCGCCGGAAGACGGTCGATCATTTGACGAACTGCTGATGAACGCCGACACCGCGATGTATCGATCAAAAGGCGACCGCAGCGGCGGCTTTGTCCGCTTCACCCCTGAAATGAACCGTTTAGCGGTGCATCGGCTGCGGTTGCACAACCGTTTACGCGGCGCTATCGAGCGGCGGGCGTTTTTCTTGCACTACCAGCCGCAGGTAGACGCGCGCAGCGGGGCGTTGCGCGGCTTTGAAGCGCTGCTGCGCTGGCGCGACGAGGAACTGGGTTTGGTTTCTCCGGCGGAATTCATCCCGGCGTGCGAAGAAACCGGCTTGATCGCGCCGTTGGGGGAATGGGTTTTGGCGGAAGCATGCGCCATGGCGCGGCGGCTGAACGAATTGTCGCCGCGTCGATTGAAAATCGGCGTCAATGTCTCGGTGGTTCAATTGATGCAGAGCGGCTTCGCGGCGCGGGCGCTGGAAGTGATCGTCCAGTCCGGCGCGGCCCCGTCAATGCTGGAACTGGAAATTACCGAATCGGTGATGATGGACGCCCACGACGTCGGCGTATCGCAACTGCGGGAATTGGCCGCCGCTGGGTTGGATATCGCGCTCGACGATTTCGGCGCGGGCTATTCATCGCTGAACTATTTGCGCCGCCTGCCGATTCGCGTGTTAAAATTGGATAAATCGTTTGTCGATCATCTGCCCGACGACGCTGACGATAGCCGGCTGATTCATTCCATCGTGCGCATCGCCCGCGACATGGATCTTGAAGTGGTGGCGGAAGGGGTGGAAAGCGCCGCCCAGCAACGCGCGCTTTCTGAATTCGGCTGCCATTGGCTGCAAGGCTATCTGATTGGCCGGCCGATGCCGGCGGACGCCGCCAGCCGCGTGGCGACAGAGTGGCGCGGCTTCGCCACGCTGCACTGATCGTGATCGCGTCAGGACGCCGGCTTATCAGTCGAAGGCGGTGCGGCGGCGGGAGGTCCGCTGTCGCCGGCGGCGGCGATGCCGCAGGAAACGATCAGCTTGAAGCCGTCTTCGACCGGCATGTCGATGCGCCGCACCTCGCTGCGCGCCACCGCCACCAGATACCCGGCGGTGGGGGGCGCGCAAGGAATGAAGACATGCACCATTTCATCGTCGAAACGCTCTTGGATTTCCGGGTGCGCCGGACCGGTGACGAAGCCCAGCGACCACACCCCGCGCCGCGGATACTCCAACATCACCACTTCGCGGAAAGCGCCGGATTTTTTCGCCAATACCGATTCGACGATTTGCTTGACCGCGCCGTAGACGCTGCGCACCACCGGCATGCGCGCTACGACGCCTTCGCCAAAGCGCAGCATTAAGCGGCCGACGTAGCCGGCGGCGAAAGCGCCCACCAGCGTCAGCGCCAAAACCACCGTCAGCAGCCCGATGCCGGGGATGGAAAACGGCAGATAGTTTTCCGGGTTATAGGCGGCGGGTATCAGCGGCCGGATGTTGCCGTCGATGAAGCTGATGAACCACCAGCCGAGATATGTCGTCACCGCGATCGGCGCCGTCACCAGGGCGCCAGCGAGAAAATAGGCCCGCAGACGCCCCATAAAGCTGATGCCTTCGTGGTGCGCGCCATGGTGGGGACGCGAAGGGGCTGGTCGAATGAGCTCCGCCGGTCGAATCAGCTCTGCGGCCGGCGCGTCGTCCCGCGATTCGTCGTCCCGCCGCCCGTCTTCGTTCCGCATCGCCGCCTGACGTCGTGTTGTTCCGCCTATCGCATCATGGGGCGCCGCGCGCCGCGCTGCAACCGGAAGGGCGGTTTAATCGCATTCGGCATTGGCGGCGGCGTAGCGCAGCGCGTCGAGCGCGCCTTGCAAGATGAAGGCGGCGGCCATCTTGTCCACCACCTGGGCGCGGCGCTTGCGGGTCATGTCCGCTTCGGAAATCATAAAGCGCTGCACCGCAGACGTGCTCATGCGTTCGTCCCAGAACGTCGCTCGCACCATGCCGCCCAAGGCTTCCTTGCGGTAAATCAGATTGCGGACGAAGGCCCGCACCGACTGGGCGCGCGGACCCTCGGTCCCGTCCAGGTTCAGCGGCAAGCCCACCACTAGACCGCCGACGGCGTAATCTTTGAACGCTTTGGCCAACGCGGCGACGTCGGCGTCGATCTTGCCGCGGCGAATCACCCCGATGGGCGACGCCACCGAAAGGCCCGGGTCGGAAATCGCCATGCCGACGGTCTTCTCGCCGACGTCCAAACCCAGCAGCCGCTCGCCGGGGGCGAGGGCGGCGGGCATTTCCTCCAACTTCAACAACATGCGCATAGATCTCCCGATACGGCGGCCAGCATGGGCCGCCAGCGCCGGCTTTGTCGATGTTTTTGCCGCGTCGGCGCGCCGTCGGCGCTGCACTTTGTCGCATTCCGGCCGAGCGCCGCATGCTTGGTTGAATTCTCCGATATGTAGATCATTCTTAAGAAGGGAAATCATTAGACTTCTATTTCACATGGTTGCGCAGGCATGTCGCTCATACGCTTTTCGGCCGATCAAGCCGCCGGTCTCGCCCAGCTATCCCACCGTCCCTTGCGCGACGAAGACATTCCGGCGATTTGCGGCTTTCCCCAAACGCCGGAGGAGCTGTTTTTCGCCTGGCACGGCGCCGTGTGGCCACTGACGCCCAGTGAAATGCGCCGGATATTGCCGTTGCGGGTTGACCCCACCACTTTTCTGTTAGGCGGAGCGCCGGTGGGGTTCGCCGCTTTGGGCAGCTTCAAGCCGGGGGAATCTTGCGGGCTGGGCAGCGTCATGGTGTCGGCCAACTGCCGGGGCCATGGCGTCGGCGGATATCTGTTGCGGGTGATGGTGGATCGGGCGTTGCTGCACCATCGCCTGCCGCACATGGATATATATTGCTACGCCCACAATACCCGCGGCCTGTTGCTCTACGCCGGGGCGGGCATCCGGCCATGGCGGATCGAGTCGCGCACCGCCCCGGACGGCGGCCGCGTCGCGCTGGTGATATTTCGCGTCGATGCGGCGGAATGGCTGTCCCGCCGCACGGCCGCTTGACGGCGACGGGCGTTCCGGCGAAATTTCGTAAAGTTTGCATTAACCAGAATTTCCCAGGCCGGAGGGCAAGGCGCCGCATGGCGGACGGAGGACGAACGGACGCGGGAAAGACGGATGGCGGCGTGCCGGAGGAGTCGCCACGGGACGGCGCCGCCGGACTCGCCGTCGCTTGTCTATCCGCCTTCGCCGCCGAAGCCGGCTTGATGCTGGCGCTGGTTGACGGCGTGTCGCCCGGCGGCTGGATCGGCTGGGGCGTCGGTCACGCCGCCGTCGTCGCGGCGCTGGCCGTCTGGACGCTGAACCGCCGCCGCCGTCGCGTTGATGAGCGTTTCGCCGGTTTGTTGGCGATCGGCACGGCTTTTTTAGGGCCGAGCGGCCCGTTATGCGTTGGGCTCAGCGTCGCGGCGCATGCAGTGTTCCGCCGTTACGCCACCGGCTTTCATGATTGGTATTTGTCGTTATTCCCGGAAAGCGAAAACGATCCGGCGCAGGAGCTTTACGAATTGATCGTCACCGGGCGCGAACGGGCCGGGGCGGCGGCGGTGGATTCCTTCACCGACGTCATGACGGTGGGTTCGCCGCAGCAAAAGCAGGCGGTTATCGCGCTGGTGTCGCGGCATTTCCGCCCTTCGTTCACGCCGGCGCTCAAGCTGGGGTTGGCGGATTCGGATCCGTCGGTGCGGGTGCAGGCCGCCACCGCCACCGCCCGCGTCGAGCATGAATTCAATGAACGCTGGCAGAAGTTGGAGCGCGTCGCCGACGGCGCGCCGGAATCGGCAGCCGCCCGCCATGCGCTGGCGCGCCATCTGGACGACTACGCCTTCTGCGGCCTGCTCGACGCCAACCGTGAACAGGAACTGCGCCGCAAGGCGCTGGAGCATTACCGCGCCGCGCTTGGCATGGCTTCGGAGGCGGCGCCGGTTGAGGAAGGCTTGCGCAACGATTTGGGGCGTTTGCTGTTGCGCGTCGGTTTGGTGGCGGAAGCGGCGGAAACCTTGGCCCCGGCGGCGGCGCGCAGCGGCGACCGACGGTTGCTGGCGTGGTACGCCGAAAGCCTGTTCCGTTTGCGGCGCTTCGACGAGCTGCGCGCATTGTGCCGCGCGCGGGGCGAGGATTTCGCCGACCAGGCGGCGATTTTCGACGCGCTGGGCGACGTGGTGGCGCTGTGGACC
>CALGOL010000256.1 GCA_937960755.1 uncultured Azospirillum sp. | reverse complement strand
TTTCGCCGTCTTCCAGCAGCACGGCGATGGGGGTGTTGACCGCGACGCCTTCCGCGCCGGCGGCGACCAGGATCTTGCCGATGACGCCTTCGTCAACGGCTTCGAATTCCATGGTGGCCTTGTCGGTTTCAATCTCAGCGATGACGTCGCCGGACTTCACCGCGTCGCCTTCGTTTTTCAGCCACTTGGCCAGCTTGCCCTCGGTCATGGTGGGCGACAGAGCCGGCATCAAAATTTCAATGGGCATGTTTCCGATCCCTTATTTTCGCGGCGGCTCAGGCTTCGACCAAAACGTCGGTCCACAGTTCCGACGGATCGGGTTCCGGGCTCTGCTGGGCGAATTCGGCGGATTCCGTGACGATGGCCTTCACTTCGCGGTCAAGTTCCTTCAGGCCGTCTTCGTCGATCAGATTGTTGTCCAGCAGGTGCTTTTTCATCTGGTCGATGGGATCGGATTCGGTGCGCATCTTCTCCACCTCCTCCTTGGCGCGGTACTTGGCCGGGTCGGACATGGAGTGGCCGCGGTAGCGATAAGTCTGCATCTCCAGCACCACCGGGCCATTGCCGGCGCGCACATAGTCGACCCACTCTTCGGCGGCGGCGCGCACGTCCAGCACGTTCATGCCGTTGACCTTGACGCCAGGAATGCCATAGGCGGCGCCGCGCTGGTGCAGCTCGCCCGCCGACGAGCGCTCTTGCGAGGTGCCCATGGCGTATTTGTTGTTTTCGATAACAAAAATGACCGGCAGTTTCCACAGCGCGGCCATATTAAAACTCTCGTAAACCTGACCTTGGTTAACGGCGCCGTCGCCGCAGTAAACCGCCGCCAAACCGCCGTCGTTCTCATACTTATGGGCGAAGCCGAGACCGGCGCCCAACGCGACCTGCGCGCCGACGATGCCATGGCCGCCGAAGAAGTTCTTTTCGCGGCTGAACATATGCATCGAGCCGCCCTTGCCCTTGGAGTAGCCGCCGCGGCGTCCGGTCAGTTCCGCCATCACGCCGTTGGCCGACATGCCGCAAGCCAGCATATGACCGTGGTCGCGGTAGGATGTGATGACGCTGTCGGATGGTTTCATCGCGGCCGACATGCCGACGACAACCGCTTCCTGTCCGATGTAAAGGTGACAGAAACCGCCGATTAGACCCATGCCGTAGAGTTGGCCGGCTTTTTCTTCAAAGCGGCGGATCAACAGCATGTCGCGGTAGTATTTGATTTTTTCTTCTGCGGTCGGTTCGCTCGCCTTAAAAGCGGCGTCGTCGGTCTGGGACCGCTCGCGGCGTCGTGTCGTAGCCATGTATCCTCCCCCTTGGTCTTTTGGGCGGCGGTGGTCAGACCACCGATTGATCGTGGAAAGATACTTACCTGCGAGTCGAACCCTTGGCAAGCGCCCGCGGACGGCGCCCCGCAAATATATGTGCTGCAATGCAAAATTAGAATTAACCTACCGTTGGTTAACTGACAAAAAAAGGGGCGCCGACAGGCGGCGGGGGCGGATGATCCACCATCGCCGGCTGTTGTCATTCGTTTCGCGTAGACGGTATCAAAGACATGGTTCGCCGCGTTGGATTTGACACGGGTCACCACCAAAGTCTGTTCACTTGGAACTTTCTTGCAAAAAGCGGCGGAAAGGGTCGTCGCGGCGGGCCGTCGCGGCGCAGTGGGGAGCGAGGTTCGCCGAGACGCGCTTCGGGTATATCAGCGCCATGCTGCGACAAAATGCGCAATGAGAAAACACTCGGGGTTCGGCGGCCCGCCAAGATAGCCTTTCTGACGGAAAGCCGCTAAAGGGCTGACCGAATCGGGCGCCGCGCCCTTAGCTGACGGCGCGCTTCAAACGCCTTAATCCCCAACCGCCGCCGGCCAGCAAAGCGCCGTATGTCGCCATTCCCGCCGCCAGCAGCATCGCCAAACCGCCGGCGCCGTCGCCGACGCTTTCGCTCAGGCGCCAGACCGCCCAGCCCATGCCCGCCGCGGCGCCGAAAATGACGGCGCAAGGCGCCCCCAAGCCGCGCAACG
>CALGOL010000255.1 GCA_937960755.1 uncultured Azospirillum sp. | reverse complement strand
AGCAGCGCGCCGCCTTCCGCCCCCAGCAGCAGGTTCTCCACCGCGTCGAAGGCGTCCACCAACATGAAATGCTGATGCACCATGCCGATGCCGGCGGCGATGGCGTCGGCCGGGCGGGCGATGTGAACCGGGCGGCCAAACACCCGCACCGCGCCGCGGTCGGCGGGCAGATAGCCGTAGGCGAGGTTCATCAGCGTCGATTTGCCGGCGCCGTTTTCGCCGATCACCGCATGGATGTCGCCGCGCCGCACGGTCAGCGAGACGTCGCGCACCGCGTGATTGGCGCCGAAACGCTTGTCGACGCCGATCAGCTCTAATGCCGGCGTCGCGGTTTCATCGCTCACGGCTGATAGGGCCGCACCGCCAGCCGGCCGGCGATGATGTCGGCCTTGGCGTGATTGACCGCTTTTTCCATGTCGGCGGTCACCAGCGCCCGGTTGTGCTCATCGAGCGCCCAGTCGACGCCGCCGTCGGCCAGGCCGAGCAGCGAATGGCCGGCGACGAAGGTTCCCGCCTTGGCCGTCGCCATGCACTGGAACACCGCCTCATCCACCCGCTTCAGCATCGAGGTGAGCATGCGCCCCGGATGCAGCCAGTTTTGGTTGGAATCGACGCCGATGCCCAGCTTGCCGGCGTCGGCCGCCGCTTGCAGCACGCCCAAGCCGGTGGTGCCGGCGGCGGCGTAAACCACGTCGGCGCCGCGGTCGAACTGGCTGCGGGCCAATTCGGCGCCGCGGGTCGGGTCGTTCCACGCCGCAGGCGTCGAGCCGGTCATATTGGCCAGCACCTCGACATCGGCCCTGGCGTGCTTGGCGCCCTGCTCATAGCCGGTGAGGAAATTGCGGATCAACGGAATATCCATGCCGCCGACGAAGCCGACCTTGCCGGTTTTGGAGGCCAGCGCCGCCAGCATGCCCACCAGAAACGAGCCTTCATGCTCCTTGAATGTGTAGGAACGCACGTTGGGCAGATTAAGCGCTTCGTCGATCAGGCAGAATTTGACCTGGGGGAATTCTTGCGAGACTTTGGCGATGGGGTCGGCTTGGGCGAAGCCGATGCCGGCGATCACCTTGGCGCCGCGGCGCGCCAGATTGCGCAGCGCCTGTTCGCGCTGGGTCTCATTGGTGACTTCAAATTCGCGGTAGGCAATGCCGGTTTCGCGCTTGAAGCGCTCAACGCCGTTATAGGCCGCCTCGTTGAAGGATTTATCGTACTTGCCGCCCATGTCATAGACGATGGCGGGAACGAAATCGTCGGCGGCCAGCACCGGGCCGACCACCGTGGTGGCCGCGACGAACGCCGCAACGGCCGCCGCCATGGTTTTACCGCCCCGGATCCTCATCGGCCGTTCCCCCAATTGATGAAAGCCGGGGCGGAGTGGAACACAATAAAAGCGAGGTTGTCGAGAGGCTTGGCGCAGCGCGCAGGGTGATCGGGTGAACGGGACTTAAAACCCTCTCCCCAGGGGAGAGAGGGTAATTTTCCTTGCGGGTGGCGCAAGGCGGCGGAGGTTAAATGTTCTGCGCCGCCGCCGCGGGTCCGGCAAGCGGCGCCGCGAGTATTTCCGCCGTTGTCGTCAGTTTCAAAATGGCGTCGAGCGCCGCCAGGAACGTGCGCTGCACTTGTTCCGCCGGGATTCTCTCGCCGTTCCATTCCAGATCGCCGGCGGCGCAGGCGTCGACGACCACTGTCGTCGGATAGCCGAAGTCGATGGCGCTGCGGGCGGTGGAGTCGATGCAGAGCTGGGTCTGCGCCCCGACAATCACCAACTCGGTCACGTTCATTGCTTGCAGCGTGGTGTGCAGCCAGCTCAGCCGGAAGGCGTTGGGGTGATTTTTAACGATGACGTTTTCGCCCGATTGCGGCTCGGCTGGATGGTGCAGCCGCCAGCTTTTAGAGCTTTGCGAAAACGCCCCGTCTTTGGCGCCGCTGTCGTGCATGACATGAACCACCGGCGCCTTGGCTTCGCGGAAATACGTCAGCAACCGCGCGACGTTTTCCGCCGCCGGCGCGATATGGGGCAAAGGCAGGCAGCCGCCGGGGAAATACTCGTCTTGAAGATCGACGATAAGCAAAACCTTGGTCATGGCGTTTATTCCTTTAGCCGACGATACGTTGTGCGGGCGCGGCGGCGCCGGCTTCCGCGCCCAGGCGGGGAGATCGGCATAGCACACGTCTGAACTCCAGTCACCTTGTAATCTCGTATGCCGTCTTCTGCT
>CALGOL010000254.1 GCA_937960755.1 uncultured Azospirillum sp. | reverse complement strand
GGCCATTGGCGAGGCCGTCGCCGCCGCCAACCGCGCCGCCCGCACAGAGGGCCGCCTGCCGGTTTTCGGGCGCGGCGCCGTTCACAGCGGCCGGGTGGTGGTGGGCAACATCGGCTCCGCCGTCCGGGTCAACTACACCATCATCGGCGATCCGGTGAACGTCGCGGCGCGGCTGGAAGAGCTGGCCCGTTCGTTGCACGAGAAAGATGAAGACGCCTGCGTGCTGGCGTCCGACGCTGCCGCTCAGGCGGCGGCGGCGGGAGCGGGTGCGGCGGCCGGGGATTTGCCGCCGATGACGAGCCTCGGCTTGAAGCGGTTGCGCGGCCGGTCGGAACTGACCCGGGTATGGAAAATTGTCCATGAGCTGCGGCTTGCGGCTGCTAACTAACAATGTTTAATTGCTTAATTAATAATGTGGCGCAGAATTTCACAATATAAGTAATATTGCTGCGCGTTAAGTTAATAACAATGCGCGAGAATGAGATTATATAATTATAGCACTGATGAAAAATCACAACTTGTTTCAGAATTGAAAGAAATACAAAAACTGCATTCCTGATATACCAGAAAAACACCGCTATCGCCTAAGTTGATGCTATTCTTTCGTTGCATAACGTCTCGGTGTATCAGATTTTAACTCACCCTTTGAGAGATTGGGTTTTGCTTGTTCCTGTTGCGATAAGGGTCTTTCGCAGGCGGTGACGGGCAATCCCCACCATGCGCTTTTGCACGACCTTAAATAGCGCGACCGATAGGCTGAGGCACATGACGACCACCCAGACCGAACGTTCCACGCTCAACGAAACCGACAGCGCCGATCTGACCCAGACCCTGCTGTATCGTTTACGTCGCGTCCAGCAACGCGCGGCGGCGATGTTTGTCGACACCATTGGCGACACGCAAATCACCCCGACGCAGTGGGCGGTTTTGACGACGCTAAAGCGGCACGGCGCTTTATCGCAGAATCAACTTGGGCGACTGACATATATGGACCCGGCGACGACGCAGGGCGTCATTCTGCGCCTCGCCGATCGCAACATGGTGGAGCGCCGTCCCGATCCAGGCGACCGCCGCCGCACCAGCGTTTCATTAAGCAAGGCCGGCGCAGCGTTCGTCGACCAGTTGACCGATAACTCCAAGCGCGCCAATGAACGGGTGATGGAGCCGCTAACCGCGGCGGAACGGGAAACATTGCTGCGGTTGCTGGAAAAACTGATGTGATTTCGTCAGCCTGACCGCCATCCCTATCGTTCTTCGCAACCGCAAGACTTGCGCCGTGGCTGTCGCCCGGATATCGTCCGCCGCTCGTCACAAAACCACGGAAAGCTGGAAGGGATATAAGCATGACGGACGATGTGGGCGGCATCGCCGCGGACCGTCTTCGTTCTTTCATTGAGCGTGTCGAGCGCCTGGAAGAAGAGAAGAAGGGAATTCAGGACGATATCAAAGACATTTTCGCCGAAGCTAAGGGCACCGGCTTTGATGTGAAAATCATCCGTCAAATCATCCGCTTGCGCAAAAAAGCCAAAGAAGAGCGGCAAGAAGAAGAAGAATTGTTGGAACTGTATAAATCAGCTCTCGGGATGGATTAAGAAAAGCGGCTCACATAATGCCAATCCGCTGAAAGATTGACTCTTGACCGTCATTCCCGCGAAGGCGGGAATCCACCTTTTTTAGCAACGTTTCTCATGAGGTGGACCCCCGCATTCGCGGGGGTGACAAAGGTTAATATTTAGGGAGATTTGTATTACTTTACGACGCCATTTTTAAGTCGTTCAGCCGCGCCGTCAGCGTTTCGGCGAACGGTCCTAAATTCTCCGCAAAGCGAATGTGAATTTTCTTTCCATCAAGACCGGAGTCATCCTCGATACTCAAGACGGTCGCTGGAGCGCTGTGCGGCATCTGATCGAGGCTGAAGCGAACCGATGCGCCGGCGCATAAGCCCGCCGCTTCGCCAACCAGCTCGGCGCCGCCTTCCGATAGATTGTTGATGTTCAGGCGGCGCTCGCCGCGCCCGTCCGAAAGGATCGCAACCCCGCGGGCGGGGCGTCTGGGATGCTGGCGGCGATCAACTTCAGGGGTGGCGTTGCGCACCACTTTGACCAAAACCCGCCGCAATTCGTCCACCCCGTCCGACACCGATGCGGAAAGACCGGAAACCTCCTCCGCCCGCGCCCGCGTCGAGGCGGCCTCGCTCGACACCCGCGCGATGCGGTTCGCCACCTCCTGCGCCGCGTGGGAGGTTTCGCCGACATTGCGGCTGATTTCGGCCGTGGCGGCGCCTTGCTCTTCGATGGCGGCGGCGATGGAGTTCGACACCGCCTCCACCGTGCGGATGGCGGCGGCGATGGAGCGCACGGCGGTCGCGGCTTGGCCGGTGGTGTTTTGAATGTCGGCGATTTGCTGACCGATCTCCTCCGTCGCCTTGCCGGTCTGGTTGGCGAGGTTCTTCACTTCCGACGCCACGACGGCGAAACCCTTGCCCGCCTCTCCTGCGCGCGCCGCTTCGATGGTGGCGTTTAGCGCCAAAAGATTTGTCTGACTGGCGATATTCGCAATCAGATTGCTGACCTCGCCAATGCGGCTCACCGCCTCGGCCAAGGCGCTGATGGTTTTCTCCGCCTTGTCGGCGGCGCTGACCGCGGCGCCCGTCGTGTCCGTCGCATTTTGCACCTGGGAGCCGATTTCGCGGATTGACGCTTCCAACTGCTCCGCCGCCGCCGCCACGGTTTGGGCGTTGGCCAAGGCTTGATCCGCCGCCGCGGCGACGTTCTGGCTGTTGTCGGACACCGCGTTGGCGGAATCCGCCATACGGACGGCGTTGTTCGCCATTGCGTTGGTCTGATCGGAGATGGCGCCGACGGCGCGGCCGGCTTCGCTTTCGACGGTTTCCGCCATGCGCAGCAGCGCTGCGCGCTTTTCGTGTTCGGCCTTGTCGCGCTCCACCTCCTGAAGCGCCCGCAGACGTTGGGCTTCCCTGGCGTTGTCGCGGAAAACCAGAACGGAGCGCGCCATTGCGCCGACTTCATCCTTGCAATTCACGTCGGCGACTGCGACGTCAAGCGCCCCGTCGGCGAGTTTGCGCATGGTTTGATCCAAATCACGCACCGGGCGGGAAACCGAGCGCGCAATCGTCAAACTAACGGCGCCAAGAGCAATAAATGTCGCCAGCGACGTCCAAACAATAATGCTCTCGTAGCTTGCCCGGGTATCTTCGATGTCCTTTTTCGCCTTAGCGGCGGCGCTCTTCGAGACTTTCTCAAATTCCGCCAGAACCGGCTCAAGCGCCTGGAAAGCCGCTTCCGAAGCGTTTTTCAGACCAGCGATAGAATCCGCCAGTTCGGCGTAAGCTTTCACATCGGCGACGTAGGCGTCCAACCGCGCCGACAAATCCGTCTTCAGCGCCGGCTCAAAAGATGTTTTCTCAAGCGCAGCGGCGAACTCGGCGCGCCGTTTGACGATATCGCCGACATATTTTTTCGAATCGCCGCGCAGCATGTAATCTTTTTCGTGACGGCGCATTTGCAGCATGAGGATTAGCAACGGTTCTACGTCGCTGCGCTTCGCAACATCCGATCCTGCCGCCTTGCGGATTTCGTCAAGCCGACTTTCAGCGTTATGCACCGCCGAACGCAGCCGGCCTTGCAACCCTTCACGCTCATTGCGCCCCATTTTTTCCATAGCGGAAAATTCTTGATTGAAAGCGGCTTTAAACTTCGCGGCGTCACCCTGCGCGCTCTGCAATTTTTGCGCAATGTCAGCTGGGGCCGTGAGCATTAGCCTGGAAAGCTCAGCTTCCAGAATGCCGACGCTGTCTTTAAAGTGCGCCATTCGCCAATCGTCGCGCTGTTGTCGATATGACGCGCCCGCCGCCATCGCCGCCAGCAGAGATAACAGCGCCTGATCGCTGGATTGGGCGACCGCGTCTGCTTGCAGTCGGCGATCCTCAAAACGCCGGGTCTCCTGCTGCATTGAAACGTACACTGACGCGATAACAGCGAATGAAATCCCAACAATAACAAGGAGCGCGGCAAGCCGGGCGCCGATTGGTGCGTTGCGCAACATTTTATCCTCGCGAGTTATTTTTGTTTTCTCTTGCAGCTCAGAAGGAAGCTAAAGATTACGAGAATGAAATCCCTCCATATTATGACATTTTTATTACAGATATATGGCGAATACCTGACGCCAATATAGCTGAGCAGGCGCTGATTGGAACGCTCCCGCAAAAAAAAATTTGCAAACGTAGCGTGTCGTTTTGGATGTCGCGCGGGCTCATCATCGCCGACCATGGCTAAAACGCGCGTCTGGTGATAACGGTGCGAGGAGCCACTAAGCTTGCGGACCGCATCATGAGCCTCGACCAGTTAACCGCTCAGTACGAAGCCTTTCCATACCCGGCGCGCGACCCGCGCGACGAGACGAAACGGCTGATTACCGGCTCCCCCAGTCATTTGGACGAGGTCAATCACTACGTCTTCGCCGGCCGGCTTGACCATCGCCGGCCGTTACGGGTGCTGGTCGCCGGCGGCGGCACCGGCGACGGAACCATTCAAATCGCCCAGCAAATGGCCAGCACCGGCAATCCGGGGCGGGTGGTCTATCTCGACCTGTCGGCGGCGGCGCGTCAAATCGCCGAAGCGCGGGCGGCGACGCGCGGCCTGACCAATATCGAGTTCCGCACCGGCTCGCTGCTGGAGCCCGGCGACGAGACTTATGATTACATCGATTGCTGCGGCGTGCTGCACCATCTGCCTGACCCGGCGGCTGGACTAACTGCGCTGGCGGCGCGGCTTGACGCCGGCGGCGGCATGGGAATCATGGTCTATGCGCCGTTGGGCCGCACTGGCGTGTACCCGATGCAAAACGCCTTGCGGACGTTGACGCAAGGCTTGCCGCTGAAAGAACAAGTCGCCCTGGCGCGCCGTGCGCTGGCCGGTCTGCCGAAAACCAATTGGCTGCTTAACAACCCGCACATCTCCGACCACCGCGGCCCCGACGCCGACCTTTATGATCTGCTGCTGCATTCATGCGACCGGCCGTTCACCGTGACGGAACTGGGCGGCCTTGCGGCGTCCGCCGGTTTGAGCGTCGCGGCGCTGATTTCACCGGCGGCCTATGACCCCGCCAACTGGATCAAGGACCCGCGATTGCTGAAGCGACTGGAAGGCCTGGATTTCCTTGCCAAGGCGGCGCTGGCGGAACAGCTTAGCGGCGCCATGACCAAGCATGTCGCCTATTTGACCCGGCCCGAGCGGTTGACGCAAGCGACGGCCCGCCCGGACGGTCCCGACGCCATACCGGTGCTGCGCGACATCGACGGCCCGGCGCTGGCGAAGGCGCTGCCGGCTAACGGCGTGTTGGAGATCGACTTGCTGGGGAGCGTTTTCCCGCTGGCGCTGCCGCGGCTGGCCGGACCGATCCTGCGCCATATCGACGGCGTCGCCGACTTAACCCGAATCCATGCCCAGGTCGCCGCAGCGGCGGGCGGCGGTTTGACGTGGGAAGCGTTTAAGACACAATTTGACCGGCTTTATTCGGCGCTCAATGGTTTCAACAAAATGCTGATCCGCCGGCCGCCGCCGTAAGCGCCGCTTAAAGCTTGCCTTCCGCCTGCCAGTTCAGCCGTTTACGGTAAATTGTGGAAGCGGAGATTTCCAGTAAGGCGGCGGCGCGGGGGATGTTGCCGTCGCACGCTTCAATGGCGCTTTCAATCGCATCCTTCTCCACTTCCCAGAGCGGGCGTATTTCCTTGGGCTCGGCGGGCGCCGCCGCGGCGGACAAGGCCGCGTCCGCCAAACCAACCGGGCTGACCGCGACGCCGTCCGACAGGCCGCTAGACGACAGGCCGCTAGACGATAGGCCGCCGGAGCGCTGAGGCAGGGGCGGCGGCAGCATTTCCGCCGTCACCAGCTCGCCGTCGTTGAGCACGACGACATTGCGAATGACGTTCTGCAATTGCCGAACATTGCCAGGCCAATGATAAAAGCGGACGATATGCTCCGCTTCGACGTTAAAGCCTTTGAAATGCTTGCCTTCCTCCTCCGCATACGTGGCGAGGTAGTGACGGGCGATCTCCAGCACGTCGTCTTCCCGCTCGCGCAAGGGCGGCAAATGGATCGGCACGACGTGCAAGCGATAATACAAGTCTTCGCGGAAGCGGCCTTCCTCCACTTCCTTCAAAGGGTCGCGGTTGGTGGCGCAGAGGATGCGGAGGTCGACCTTCTCCAATCGGCTGCCGCCCACCGGGGTGAAGGACCCGGTCTGTAAAAAACGCAGCAGCTTGGTTTGGAGGTTGGCCTCCAGCTCGCAAATTTCGTCCAAGAACAGCGTGCCGCCGTCAGCGCGGGCGGCGGCGCCGGCGCGGTCGGAAACGGCGCCGGTGAAAGCTCCCTTGGTGTGGCCGAAAATCTCGCTTTCCATCAGGTCTTTGGGGATGGCCCCGCAATTGATGGCGATAAACGGCTTGTCGCGGCGCGGGCTTTGGCGGTGGATGGCTTCGGCGCACACTTCCTTGCCGGTGCCTGATTCGCCGGTGATGAACACGGTGGCCTTGCTGGAAGCGGCGTTGTCGACGATGCGATAGACGCCCTGCATGCTCAATGACGAGCCGACAAAACCGTGATAGCGCCGCCGGGCGATGTCCGTCTCAAAAGTATCGACGATCTGCGCCAGCCGCAGCCGTTCTTGGGCGTTGCGCACCGTCACCATCAGCCGTTCCGAGGTGAACGGCTTCACGAGAAAATCATAAGCGCCGTAGCGCATCGCTTCGACCGCGGCGTTGACCGAGCCGTGGGCGGTGATGACGATGACGGCGCAGGGCAACCCTTGCTCAGCGACCCGCTTCAGCACCTCCATGCCGTTGATGTCGGGCAGTTGCAGATCCAGCAGCACGATGCGCGGCGCGCCGTCGGCGATATGACGCAATGCTTCCGCCCCCGTCTCCACCGGCAGGACCGCGTAACCGTCTTTGCGCAGATACTCCGCATAGACCCGCGCCAATGTCGGCGCGTCTTCAACCAAAAGTACAGCTGCGTGATGGGGCATGGCGTCGATCCGGAGTGATTGCCGGCAACATGATGGCGGCGCAATTCTACGTCAAGCTGCGGGGCGGACGAAAGGGCGGCGTCCAGTTTCAAATCATCGGCTTATCACTTTCAGGTTTGACGCTGTGGCGGCTATAGTGCGCCGGCTAACAAGAAGCGGGTTTGGCGAATGACGACGCAAGACGAATTTCTGGCCGGCAAGCGCGTGCTGCTGGTGATCGCCGGCGGCGTCGCGGCGTACAAGTCGCTTGATTTAATTCGACGATTGCGCGAACGAAAAGTCAAGGTGCGCGCAATCCTGACGCAGGCCGGCGCACGATTTGTCACGCCTTTGTCGGTGCAGGCGTTAACCGAAGACACGGTTTATCAAGACATGTGGTCGCTGACCGACGAATCGCAGATGGGCCATATCCGCCTGTCGCGCGACGCCGATCTGGTGGTGATCGCCCCCGCCACCGCTGATTTGATGGCGCGCATGGCGGCGGGAATGGCCGATGATTTGGCGGCCACGGCAGTGCTCGCCACCGACAAGCCGGTCTTGCTGGCCCCGGCGATGAACGTGCGCATGTGGGAGCATCCCGCCACCCAGGCGAATTTGGCGACGCTGGAGCGCCGCGGCGCGTTGCGCGTCGGCCCCAACGCCGGCGACATGGCGTGCGGCGAATACGGCATGGGCCGCATGGCTGAACCGATGGAGATCGTCGCCGCCGTCGCGGCTTTCTTCGCCGGCCAAGCGGCGCCCA
>CALGOL010000253.1 GCA_937960755.1 uncultured Azospirillum sp. | reverse complement strand
GCCGGGACCGCCGCCAGGGCCGCGCCCGCCGCCGCCTTGCGAACCGCCGCCTTGCGGCGCGTTCTGCATCTGGCGGATCAAATCTCCCGGCGTCGGCAGGTCGGACGCGAAGGACAGCCGGATAATCACCATGTCCAAAGCTTGATGCGGGGCCGGGGCGTTTTGCGCCTCGCCCAATCCCTTCAATAGAATTTGCCACGCGCGGGTCAGCGCCGGCATGCCAAGGCGCGCGGATAAATCGCCGCCGCGCTTGCGCTCGGCTTCTGGCGTCAGATTATCGTCGCCGGCGCCGGGCACCACCTTCAGCCGGGTCAATTCATGGGTCAAATCCAGCAGATCTTGCAGGATGACGATGGGGTCAGCCCCGGCGCGGCGCAGGTCGGCGAGAATCTCCAAGGCTTCCGCCGGCCGCGCCGTTAATGCCGCGTCAAACAAATCAATGATGCGCGCCCGGTCGGCCAGACCCAGCATGTCGCGGACCTGCCCGGCGCTCACCGTTCCCGCCGCCAGCGCGATCGCTTGATCCAGCAGGGAAAGCCCGTCGCGCACCGATCCGTCGGCGGCCCGCGCCAGCAAGGCGGCGGCCTCCGGCTCCAGGCTTGCCCCCTCCAGCCCGGCGATGCGGGTGAAATGCTCTTTCAGCACCGCGCTTTCGACCCGGCGCAGGTCGAAGCGCTGGCACCGCGACAGCACCGTCACCGGCACCTTGCGGATTTCGGTGGTGGCGAAGACGAATTTGACGTGGGCCGGCGGCTCCTCCAACGTCTTCAACAGCGCGTTGAAGGCGTTCTTGGACAGCATGTGCACTTCGTCGATGATGTAGAGCTTGTAGCGCGCCGCCGCCGGGGCGTAGCGCACGCCGTCGATGATGTCGCGGATGTCGTCGACGCCGGTGTGGGACGCCGCGTCCATTTCCAGCACGTCGACGTGGCGGTCTTCGGCGATGGCGCGGCAATTGTCGCAGACGCCGCACGGGCTGACGGTCGGCCCGCCGTTTCCATCGGGGCCGACGCAGTTGAGCGCGCGAGCGATGATGCGGGCGGTGGTGGTCTTGCCCACCCCGCGCACCCCGGTCAACATGAAGGCTTGGGCGATGCGCCCCGACTGGATGGCGTTGGACAGCGTGCGCACAAGCGCATCCTGACCAATCAACTCGGCAAAAGAGCGGGGGCGGTATTTGCGCGCCAGCACCCGATAGGCGGCGCCGGCGTGGGCGGCGGAGTTCGGGTCGGTCATGGGCCGGCGGAATTCAATGGGGATTTAATAATTTAGGTGGGAGGCTGGACGAACGACCCGCGCAGAACTCGTTACGGCTGCTTCCTTCCGGACCTGACCGGATTGGCGAGGAACACGTCCGCCGCCAACCTCCCGGCCCCTTTATCGGGCGCGACGCGCCCGGATGCAAGCGCTTTGTCACATCAATGACGTCAGCAATCGGCCTAATGCAGCGTCACCCCGCGGAACGGCAGGATCGGGCCGGCGCCATGGCGCTCGGTCGGCCGGTGCAATTCGCGCTCCACGGCGGCCCATTCCGGCGCGCCGTCAAGATGCCGCAGCATTTGCAGCGTCAGCGCGTTGACGGCGATTTCCAGCGGCCCGTTATCGGGGGCGTGCGCGTTGATCGCCAGACAGGAATCGGCCGCGCTCTCCATAATCATCGCCGCCGTCGCCGCGCCGGGGCCGGCGGGCGGCAGAACGCTCACCGTCGGGCGAACCGCCGACAGCGGACCGGCGGGCAAATGCTGACGAACCGCAGCGTCGATGGCGGACGCCATGGCGTCGCCGGCTTGTTCGTCGGCGGTGGCGCGCAGGTGCCGCAATGCTGCAATGACGCCATGGGCGACGTCGGCGGGGGAGGCGCGCTTTTCCGCGGCGGAAATCGCGGTGGCGAGAATGGCGCCCACCACCGGAAAGGCGGCGGGAAGCGCGCCAGATCCGGCCTCGCCGTTCTGTGCAGCGCCGGAAGCGGCTTCGGTCGGGTTGGACATCGGTGATCCTCCTCAATGAGCAATACCGGATGCGGGAACAGTAAGGCCGGCGACGGACGGCCCGCCCTCTGCGGCGCCGTGGCGCTCGGCCTTAACCAGACATTTTGTGCGCGGCGCCCCGCGCTTCAAGGCCGCGCCACTAGCGCGGAAAGCCCCGCCTCCCCATGTGTAAACGGCGAGCAACCCTAGGAGGCTGAATTATGCCGCTCATTTCGATCGTGCTGAACATCTTGTGGATCGTGTTCGGCGGGCTGTGGATGGCATTGGGCTGGGTGTTGGCCGGCGCCTTGATGATCCTGACCATCGTGGGTATACCCTGGTCGCTCGCCGCGTTCCGCATCGCTTGGCACAGCCTGTTGCCCTTCGGCCAGGGCGCGGTGCGCCGCGACGTTTACCGCCGCCGCGAAGACATGGGCACCGGGCCTTTGGGGACGCTGGGCAACATCATCTGGCTGGTGTTGGCCGGCTGGTGGCTGGCGCTGGGGCACTTGCTCACCGCCCTGCCCTTGGCGGTGTCGATTATCGGCTTGCCCTTCGCCTGGGCGCACCTGAAACTGGCCGGGCTGGCCTTGTGGCCCATCGGCATGGAGATTGCGCCTTATGAAGGAAGGGATTACCGCCGCTACGGCTGAGGCTCCCGCCCCCGCGGTTCCTGACGTCGTCTTGTTCGCCCGCGCCCTGGCTTTCGCCGCCCACGCCCATTGCGACCAGCGTCGCAAGGGCGCGCGGGCTGAACCTTATGTCAATCATGTCGCCGAGGTGGCGGCGCTGGTGGCCGAAGCGACGGACGGCGCCGACATGGTCGCCGTCGTCGCCGCCCTGCTGCACGACACGCTGGAAGACACCGACACGACGCAAGACCAACTGGCGGCCGCTTTCGGACCCGCCGTCGCCGCAACGGTGGCGGAGGTGTCGGATGACAAGACGCTGTCAAAGGCCGAACGCAAACGCCTGCAAATCGAGCATGCCCCCCATGTCAGCCCGTCGGCGAAGCTGGTCAAGCTGGCTGATAAAATCTCCAACCTGCGCTCGCTGAAGTCGAGTCCGCCGAACGGTTGGCCGCGAAAACGAATAAGCGATTATATTGATTGGTCGATTTTGGTGGTCGATGGATTGCGCGGCGTCAACCCGACGCTGGAGCGGCAGTTTGACGCCGCCGTGCGGGAAGCGCGCGCCGCCGCGGCGGCGGCGCTGGGCTAGAAAAATAATGGCGGCCGATTGATCCGCCGCAATGCCGGAATATCGTCAGCGGCTAATATGGCGGCGACCCTTTGACAATCGACTGACGGACGGAAAACAACCGCCCGCGGCCGTCCGACCCGCAAGAGCGTCGCTATGCCCGATTCCATTGAAAAGCCCGTCCCCGCCGCGGCGCCGCGCCACGAGCAGCACCAAGAACAGGCGGGGCGGCGGCTGTTCGTCGACCGCCCGCAAATTTATCCCGCCGACGTGCAAGGCAGATGGCGCACCATCAAATGGGCCATGCTGATCGTCCTCTTGGCGATTTACTATGTCACGCCATGGATTCGCTGGGATCGCGGTCCCGGCATCCCGGATCAAGCGGTGCTGGCCGACATGGCGGGCCGTCGGCTGTACTTCTTCTGGATCGAGATCTGGCCGCAGGAGGTCTACTACCTGACCGGCATGCTGATTATGGCGGCGGTCGGGCTGTTCCTCGTCACCTCGATGGCCGGGCGCATCTGGTGCGCGTACGGCTGCTGGCAGACGGTGTGGACCGACCTGTTCATGTGGATTGAACGCAAGATCGAAGGACCGCGCAACGACCGCATCCGGCTCGACAAATCGCCGATGACCTTCGACAAGTTCAAGAAAAAGACGCTGAAGCATATCGCCTGGATTATCGTTTCCGTGCTGACCGGCGGCGCTTGGGTGTTCTATTTCAACGACGCCCCGACCTTGATGCGCGACATCGTCAATTTTGAAGTCAGCACGTCGGTCTTGGGCTTCGTCGCGCTGTTCGGCGGCTTTTGCTACGTGCTCGCCGGCTTTGGCCGCGAGCAGGTGTGCATTTACGTCTGCCCCTGGCGCTCTTTCCAATCCGCCATGGTGGATGAAGACACCTTCCTGGTGACCTATGAATCTTGGCGCGGCGACGGCCGGGCGCCGTTGCGCAAGTCGCAAAACTGGGAAGAACGCAAGGCCGAAGGCTTGGGCGACTGCATCGACTGCAAAATGTGCCTGCACGTCTGCCCCACCGGCACCGACATTCGCAAGGGTCAGCAGATTTCCTGCATCGGCTGCGGGCTGTGCATCGACGCCTGCAACGACGTGATGCGCCATATCGGCCGGCCGGAAAATCTGATCCGCTTCGACACCATCTCCAACCAAGTGTCGGCGCAAGCCGGCGGCGAACCGGTGGTCAAGCTGATTCGCCCGCGCACCATCATTTATTCGCTGATCTTGCTGACGGTGGCGAGCGCCATGCTGGTCAGCTTGATGATGCGCCCCAAGCTCGACGTCAGCGTATTGCGCGACCGCGCCCCGCTCTACGTCACCTTGTCGGATGGAACGGTGCAGAACGCCTACACCATTAAAATCCTCAACAAACGGCATAATGTGAAGTCTTACGTGGTGACGTTCGACGGACTGCCGGCTTCCGCCACGTTGGCGGTCGCCAACGCCGACGCTTCGATGATCGACCCGTCGGGAAAAAGCCTGACCCTGTCGGCGGAAGCGGACTCGGTGGCGACCTACCGGGTGTTCGCCCGCGTTCCGGCGGCGCAGGTCAAGGCGGGCTCCATCGACGTCACCATCCGCGCGCAGGAAAAGGAAAGCGGCGAAGTGGGAAGCCACGGCAGCGTTTTCATCGCGCCGTAAAATCCCACGCTTTTTCACCGGTTTATCAGCGCCTCCGCCCCTTGCGCGGAGGCGCTTTTTTGCGTATGCGAATGGAAATGAGATGCGGTGGTCCGCCGCATTCAGCCGCGTCGGCCGCCGTGGCAGGGTTGGCGGCGCAACCAGCGGATTGTGACGCAACCACAAAAACACAACGGAGACGACGACGCGATGCTGGCGGCCGATCCTAATTCCAACCCATGCGAAATCGCCGGCGCGACCGCCGCCCAATGCCCGGTGTGCGGCGGCGGCGGCTTTGAGGACATCGGCGATTTTGAATTCGGTTGGTGGGATGCGGCGGGAAAAGAAATTTGTCGCCAGGAATATGTTTATCGTATCGTGAGTTGTGATGTTTGCGGCCATGTCATGGCCGATTCGGCCGCCATTGAACGGGATTATGGTCCCGACTTTATCGCCAAGCTTTACACCTTGCCCCAGGTCCCCGACAGATTGGGTCCAGAGGACGAAAACACGGCGCGCAGCCTGACGGAAATAATCGCTTACGCCGATTTGCGCCAACCGCTACAGGAGCGAATCGTCGATTTCGGCTGCAATGACGGCGCCTTGCTGACGGTGGCGCGGGATCGCTTGGGCGCGCCGGCGGAAAAGCTGCTCGGCGTCGATTTCGCGCCAAAACTGAACGGCATTCCCGCCGCGGCGATTGATCTGGATCGGCTGGAAACGCTGGGGCCGGCGCCGTGCGACGGCTTCGAGACGGGATTCTGCGTCCATGTTCTTGAGCACATGATTAACCCGCGCAGCTTTTTGCGCTCCTTACGGCGCCGGGCCGCCCCCGGCGCAAAGCTTTATTTGGAAGTTCCCGATCACGCCGAACTTAAATTTTCCGTCGCCAAGAATATTGATCTGCTCAGCGCGCAGCACATCCATTACTTCAGCCTCAAAACGCTGACAATTCTTGCTGAAGGCTGCGGCTGGTCGGTTTTGAAAGCTGAAACCTGCGGCGTTGACAGCGCCCCCTGCGCCCGCCTCTTGGCTGTCGCCGCGCCGATTGACGGCGCCCGCGCCTCGACGATCGCCGTTCGCTCCGACTTTGACGCCATGTGGCGGGAAGCCGGCGAAGTGTTGGCGCGCGCGGCGCAAGGCCCGGTCCGACCGGCGTTGTGGGGGCTTGGCGGCGACTTTATTCGTATAATGAAGGCGTCGCCGGCTTTTGAAGCGGCGGTGGACGGCGGGCGCTTCGTGCTGGCCGACACCGCATTGGCGGGAAGGTCATGGCGGGGACAACTGATCCTGGCCGCCCAAGCGCTTGCTGACGATGGCGCAGCGCCGGTCTATCTGACGCCGCGGATAACAAAGGTGTGTTCAACCATGCTGGCGGCGGCGGAAAAGCTGGGAATAGCGCGCGAAAGACTGCGGCGACCTTACACCGCCCCGCCGAATGACTGACCCTTGGGGTCAGTCAGGCGAAGGCGGCGACGCTCAATCGCCGCGCCGGCTTCACCAATCCGCCTAAAGGTCAAACTTTCGGCGGATTGGTATTGTCGTGATGATTGAACTAAAGGCGGGGTGAAGAGGTCGGAGCGATTTGTCGCAGTCGGCTTGCTCATCAGGCGGCATTATTTATCGTAAGATGGCTGCTGTCCCGGTCAGGGGGACAGGGTGTTTACAGTGAAAATGGGGTTCGGGTGGGGGCAATCAGCAAACTGGGTGTCGAGATGTCGTCTAGGACAATCGTCTCGCTTGGCGTGTGGATTCTGCTCATGGTGCTGATCGGCACCTTGACGGTCGGAATGGCGCTCGCCTTTTATGTTTTGCTGACGATTTTCTTCGCCCTCGTCGTCGGGGTGCTGATGCTCATCACCCGTCCGCGAACCGAGCAGTGATGTTCGCGCTCTCCCGCTTATCCGCCTAATCACCCGCTATTTTTCTCAGCGTCCGATTCCCAAGGCCGGCTGGGCGTTCAAACGCAAAATCCGACCGCCGCGCTCCATCGTCTCCAGCGTCGCCGCCACGTCGCCGGGTCCGTTCGCCTTGACCAGCCACGAGAATTTCAACACGCCGACGCCAGGGGGCGTCGCGGCGGCGGCGGCCAAGCCGGCGCGGTTCAGTCGGCCGCGCAGCAGATTCGCGGTGTTTTTGTCAGCGCCGCCGGAAACCGCCGGTGGAGTGAC
>CALGOL010000252.1 GCA_937960755.1 uncultured Azospirillum sp. | reverse complement strand
GGTCGGGTCTCCTGCTGTTGCTTTTTTTCGAACGATACTCCGCCGCGAACCGTCGCGGGAGAGTAAAATTGTTTCAGCCGCATGGTTTTATATCGACTTTGCGTAATCAACCACATCTTTTTGCGATGCGTCGCGTTAAATAATTCCCGCTTTAGCGGCAGTTCATGGCGGAATTAGCGGTTCCGCGGCAATTTCCGCCAGCGGTCGCGCCACCGCATCCGCCACCGCGTCGGCGCAGCGGCGGATGCGGTCGAGGCCGGCGTTATCCTCATGGGTCAGCAGCCAGAAGGTGCGCATGAAACCCACCTTGTCGGCCAGCACCCGCACCAGTTCGGGGTGACGGCGCGCGATGAAGTCGGGCAGCACGCACAAGCCCGCCCCTTGTTTGGTCCACTCCAACTGCACCCACAGACTGGTGCTGGTCAGTTTCGGCGCGAAGGCGGGATCAATCAGCGGGATGTAGTCCAGTTCGCGGTCAAAGATCAGGTCGGAGATATAACCGACGCCGCGCCGACGCCGCGCATCCTCCAGCTTTTCCACGGGATGGCGGGCGAGGTATTCCGGCGCGGCGTAAACATGCAGTTCATAGTCGGCGATTTTGCGCACCTTGACCCGGCCGCCGGTCGGCCGCGACACGCTGACGGCGAAATCCACCTCGCGCTTTGACAGGCTGAAGGCGCGGGGCAGCGCCACCAACTGCACTTCCAGATCAGGGTTGCGGCGACACAGGTCGGCGGCGGCGACGCTGATAAGGTGGCTCGCCACCCCTTCCGGCGCGCCGATGCGAATGGCGCCGGTCAATTGCTTGGTCTGGCCGGCGATGACCTCGCGCGCTTCCTCCGCCTTGCTTTCCATGTCCTCGGCGAAAGGCAGGAAGCGTTGACCGGCGTCGGTCAGCTCATAGCCGCGCGGGCTTTTGTCGAACAGCTTGGCTTGCAGGCGCTGTTCCAACTGATGGATGCGCCGCCCGACGGTGGCCTGATCGACGCCCAATCGCTTGCCGGCCTCCGTCACCTTGCCGGTTCTGGCGACCGCCAGAAAGAAACGCATGTCGTCCCAGTTCATCGCTTGCCGCCGCTTCGCCGCTTTTCGTCACTATAATGCATTTTTGCATATTGATTGCGTTTTTTTCGGGCTTTGCCGCTGATGAAATGCATGGCCTTATGCTGTCAACAAACAACAACGCATTGGGGAGGAGCGCCATGAGCGCGTACGTCCATTTTATCGGCGGCCGTCGGGTTGAAGGAACGTCGGGCCGGTTCACCGACGTCTACAACCCGGCCACTGGCGAGGTCATCGGCCAAGTTCCGCTGGCGTCGACGGCCGAAATGGCCGCGGCGGTGGAAGTCGCCAAGGCGGCGCAAATCGGCTGGGCCGCCACCAATCCGCAGCGCCGCGCCCGCGTGCTGATGCGCTTCGTCGATCTGCTCAACCGCGACATGGACAAGCTGGCGGAAGCGCTGTCGCGCGAACACGGCAAGACCATCGCCGACGCCAAGGGCGACGTCACCCGCGGTCTGGAAGTGGCGGAAGTCTGCATCGGCGCGCCGCACCTGCTGAAGGGCGAGTTCACCGACGGCGCCGGCCCCGGCATCGACCTCTATTCCATGCGCCAGCCGTTGGGCGTGGTTGCCGGCATTACGCCGTTCAACTTCCCGGCGATGATCCCGATGTGGAAGTTCTGCCCGGCCATCGCCTGCGGCAACGCCTTCATCCTCAAGCCGTCGGAACGCGCCCCCACCGTGCCGTTGATGCTGGCGGAACTGATGCTTGAAGCCGGCCTGCCGGCGGGCGTGCTCAACGTCGTCAACGGCGATAAGGAAGCAGTGGACGCCATCCTCGACCACCCCGACATTCACGCCATTGGCTTCGTCGGCTCGACCCCGATCGCGCAATATATTTACGGGCGCGGCTGCGCCAACGGCAAGCGGGTGCAGGCGTTCGGCGGCGCCAAGAACCACATGATTATTATGCCCGACGCCGACATGGACCAGACGGTCGACGCGCTGGTGGGCGCCGGCTACGGCGCGGCCGGCGAACGCTGCATGGCGATCTCCGTCGCCGTGCCGGTGGGCAAGGACACGGCGGATCGTCTGGTCGCCGCGCTCGCCCCGCGGGTCGAAGCCTTGCGCATCGGCCCCTACACCGCCGGCAACGACGTCGACTTCGGCCCGCTGGTGACGCGGGAAGCGCAACAGCGCGTGCTGGGGCTGGTGAACTCGGGCGTCGAGCAGGGCGCCAAGCTGGTGGTGGACGGCCGCGGCTTCACCATGCAGGGCTATGAGAACGGCTTTTTCGTCGGCGCCTGCCTGTTCGACCACGTCACCCCTGAGATGGACATTTATAAGACCGAAATCTTCGGTCCCGTGCTGTCGGTGGCCCGCGCCGAAAGCTATGAAGACGCCGTGGCGCTGATCGAGGCTTGCGAGTACGGCAACGGCACCGCCATCTTCACCCGCGACGGCGACGCCGCCCGCGACTTCGCCAGCCGCATCAACGTCGGCATGGTGGGGATCAACGTGCCGATTCCGGTGCCGCTGGCCTATCACACCTTCGGCGGCTGGAAGCGTTCCGCCTTCGGCGATCTGAACCAGCACGGCCCCGACGCCTTCCGCTTCTACACCAAGACCAAGACGGTGACGTCGCGCTGGCCGTCCGGCATCCGTTCGGGCGCCGACTTCGTCATCCCGACCATGAAGTAAGGGGAACGGCCCGCCATGTCGTTCCTGACCGAAGAACAACAGGCCATCCGCGAGATGGCCCTGACCTTCGCCACAAGCGAAATCGCCCCGCACGCGCTGCATTGGGACGAGACCAAGACCTTTCCGCTGGACGTGCTGCGGGCGGCGGCGGGTCTCGGCATGGCGGGCATTTACACCAGCGAGGAATACGGCGGGTCGGGGCTCAGCCGCCTCGACGCCGTCTTGATCTTCGAGGCGCTGGCGACCGGCTGCCCCGCCACCTCCGCCTTCCTGTCGATCCACAACATGGCGACATGGATGATCGACAGCTTCGGCCCGGCGGAAATGCGCGCCGACCTCGTGCCGCAACTGGTCACCATGGATAAGGTCGCGGCCTATTGCCTGACCGAGCCCGGCTGCGGCTCCGACGCGGCGGCCCTGACCACCAAGGCCAAGCGCGACGGCGACGACTATGTGCTGAACGGAACCAAGCAGTTCATCTCCGGCGCCGGCGCTTGCGACTATTATATTGTCATGGCCCGCACCGGTGGCGAAGGGCCGGGGGGTGTTTCCGCCATCGTCGTGCCGAAGGAGGCGGTGGGCCTCAGCTTCGGCGCCAACGAGCGCAAGATGGGCTGGCACGTCCAGCCGACCCGCACGGTGATCCTTGAAGACTGCCGGGTTCCGGTCGCCAACCGTCTGGGGGCGGAGGGCGAAGGCTTCAAATTCGCCATGAAGGGGTTGGACGGCGGCCGGCTCAACATCGCCGCCTGCTCGCTGGGGGCGGCGCAAGCAGCGCTCGACAAGTCGCTGGCCTACATGGCGGAGCGCAAGGCGTTCGGCAAACGGCTCGACCAGTTCCAGGCGCTGCAATTCCGCCTCGCCGACATGGCGACGCATATCGAGGCCAGCCGGGCGCTGCTCTACCGCGCGGCCGGCGCGCTGGATCGCGGCGACGCCGATGCGACATCCATGGCGGCGATGGCCAAGCGCTTCGTCACCGACACCTGCTTCCAGGTGGTGGACGAGGCGTTGCAGTTGCATGGCGGCTACGGCTACCTCGCCGAATACGGGGTGGAGAAGCTGCTGCGCGACCTGCGGGTTCATCGCATCCTTGAAGGTACGAATGAAATCATGCGGCTGATCGTGGCGCGTTCGCTGCTGGCGGAGGGCGGGCGATGAGTGATGTTCTGGTTTCCGTTGAGGGCGCTGTCGGCCGGCTGACGCTCAACCGTCCGGCGGCGCTCAACGCGCTGACTCATCCGATGACGCTGACGTTGCTGGAGACGCTGATCAAATGGGCGGCGGACGACAGCGTTAAAATGGTGCTGATCGACGGCGCCGGGGAAAAGGCGTTTTGCGCCGGCGGCGACATCGTGGCGATTTACCATGACGGGCGGGCGAACCCGGAAAGCCCGCGCCAGTTTTGGCGCGACGAATACCAGCTCAACACCTTCATCGAGCGCTATCCTAAGCCGTACGTGTCGATCCTTGACGGCATCGTCATGGGCGGCGGGGTCGGCGTCGGGGCGCACGCCGCCCACCGGGTGGTGACGGAGCGTTCAACCATCGCCATGCCGGAAACCGCCATCGGCTTCATCCCCGACGTCGGCGGCACCCGGCTGCTGGGTTTGGCGCCGGGGCGGCTGGGGGATTACCTCGCCGCCACCTCGGGCCGGATGAAGGCGGGCGACGCGATTTACGCCGGTTTCGCCGACGACTTCGTTCCGTCCGCCAAGCTGGAGGAATTGGTCGCGGCGCTGCTGGAAACCGCCGACCCGGAGGTTATCAAGCGCTTCGCCGAGCCGCCGCCGCCCTCCACCCTCGCCGCCAAGCAAGCGGAAATCGACCGCTTGTTTGCGGTGGACGACCCGACCCGACTGATGGCGGGTTTGACCGGAAGCGACTTCGCCGAGGCGACAGCGGTGGAAATCGCCAAGCATTCGCCGTTCGCGGTGGCTTGCGCCCTGACCCTGGTCCGCCAGGCGCGGGTCGAGCCGGAGATATCGGCGTGCCTGGCGCGCGAGTTTCGCTACGGCTGGCGCACGGTGGCCGATCCGGGCTCCGACTTTTACGAAGGCGTGCGGGCGATGGTGATCGACAAGGACAAGGCGCCGAAATGGCGTCATGGCGCCTTGGCCGACGTCTCGCCCATCGCCGTCGCCGCCATGCTCGCCCCGCTCAATGGGGAGGAGTGGGGGTATCGGGACTAGAGACTGACTGCGTCACCCCGGTTGTTAGCCCTCTCCCCCAGCCCGCTTCGCGGGCGATGCTAATGGGGCCGGCGAAGCCGGCGCAGGAGAGGGTTGGGTGAGGGGGAAAACGTTGCAAGGTTAGAGTTTTTCGGTCTGCCGACCGTACGCCCCCTCACCCGGCGGCTCCGCCGCCACCCTCTCCCCAGGGGGGAGAGGGTTAAAAAAGAGGGGCTAAAAATTCAGGGAGGAAACGCCATGCGCGTCGCATTCGTCGGGTTGGGCAACATGGGCGCGCCGATGGCCGCCAATCTGGTCAAGGCCGGTCATCAGGTGATCGGTTTCGACGTCACCGAAGCCGGCCGCGCCGCCGGCGCCGCCGCCGGGGCGACCAGATCGGAAGAGCG
>CALGOL010000251.1 GCA_937960755.1 uncultured Azospirillum sp. | reverse complement strand
CCCCTATGCTCTCGCCGGCTCCGTGGTTCGCGGCGCGGGCCGGGGCGCGGCGCCAGCCGACGCAAGGGCGATTGAAGCGGCGCCGCCGGTTGAGTTACCCTCGCGCCATTGCCGCCAATCCGACAAGGCCCGCCCCATGCGCCTGCGCTTCGCTATCTCCGCCGCCGCCTTTCTCAGCTTCGCCGCCGCATCGGCGCACGCCGCCGATTGCAATTTGGAAGGCAACACCCAACAGATGCTGGCCTGCGTGAAAAACGATTTGGCGCGGGAGGATAAGCGGCTTAACGAGGTTTACCGGAAACTGACCGCGGCGCTGAAAGAAGATGAAAAGGCGACGAACCTGTTACGCGATGCGCAACGCAAATGGATCGCCTTCCGCGACGCCCATTGCACTTTTGAAGCCGATGAAATGCGCGGCGGCACGCTGGAGCCGGTGCTGCTGACCGACTGCCTCGCCATCGCCACCGGCGAGCGGGCCAAGTTCTTGGAGGAACTGTTGCAGCGCGGACGGTAAGCCGTCGCCTTGGCGTGGTTCATACGCGATCCATAAAATACTTAACCAACATAATTCCGCAGCAGCAACGTCGGCGGCGATGACGCCGCAGCGCCGGCCCTGACCTGCCCTTGGCGAGCTATGTCGTCGTGCGCGAAATCGCCGCCGATTCATGGGGCTATGGCGGACGCGCCCAGGCGGATCGGCACGCCGCGGGCAACGCGCCTGCCTAAATCTTGGCTGCGCCCATGCGCGTCGCCACATCGACAATGTACGCAGAACATACAGTTCGACACCCTAAACACCCTGTTTCATTTCCGACGCCCTCATCACCGTTGTCAGTTTCCCGACAACGGTGATGAGAGCGACAATCACAATAAAAACAATACATTACGCTGCGGAACGCCGTGGCACGACGATTGCTTCTCCTAGATCAAAGTCGCGGGCCGTTCGCCGAACGCCCGCCCCGATGTCAAGGGCCCCGATGCCTAAGGAGAATGGGATGCACATCGTCGTCTGTATCAAGCAAGTGCCCGACAGCGCGCAGATCCGCATTCACCCGGTGACCAACACCATCATGCGCCAGGGCGTGCCGGCGATCATCAATCCCTACGACCTGTTTTCGCTTGAAGAAGCGTTGCGCATTCGCGATCAGACCGGCGCCCGCGTCACCGTGCTGTGCATGGGGCCGCCGATGGCCGAACAGGCGCTGCGCAAGGCCCTGTCGCTGGGCGCCACCGACGCCGTGCTGTTGACCGACCGCAAGTTCGCCGGCTCCGACACGCTGGCCACCTCTTTCGCGTTGGTGTCGGCGATCAACAAGCTGTCGGCGGAAGAGCCGGTGGACATGGTGTTCTGCGGCAAGCAGACGGTGGACGGCGACACCGCCCAGGTCGGCCCCGGCATCTCCACCCGCCTCGGCCTGCAACAGCTCACCTATATCGAAAAGGTCGAAAGCGTCGATCTGGAAAAGCGGGAAATCACCGTGCATCGCCGCTCGGAAGGCGGGGTTCAGGTGCTGAAGACCTCGCTGCCCTGCATGATAACCATGCTGGAAAACACCAACACCATGCGTTTCGGCACCATGGACGACATGTTCCGCGCCGCCCGCTACAAGCTGAACCTGTGGAGCAAAGACGACACCAATTGCGACGAAACCAAGGTCGGCCTCAAGGGCTCGCCCACCGTCGTCTCCAAGGTGTTCGTGCCGAAGCCGCGGGCTGAAAAGTCCAAGTTCATTGAAGGCGACACCCCGGAAGCGCAGGCGCAAGCAGCCATCGACACCATCTTCGGCGCCCAGCCCAAGCTGGCCGAAGACCTGATGTCCGCCCGCTGATCCCGCCGCCCCTCTCACCCAAATCCAAGGGAGCCCACGACTATGGCTGAACCCGCCGCCAAGGGCCGCAAGTTCGTACTGCCCGAACACCTGAAAGAGTACAAGGGCGTTTGGGTCATCATCGAGCAGGAGCGCGGACAGGTCCATTCCGTGTCCTGGGAACTGCTGGGCGAAGCCCGCAAGCTGGCGGATAAGCTGAGCGTCGAAGTCGGCGCCGTCGTGCTGGGCGAAACTGGCCCGTCGATGGACGCCATCTGCGCCCAAACCTTCGCCTACGGCGCCGACGTGGTCTATCGCGTCACCGATCCGGTGCTGAAGGACTACCGCACCGACCCGTATTGCCGCGTCATGACCGACGTGGTGAACATGTTCAAACCGGAAATCGTGCTGCTGGGCGCCACCAACCTGGGCCGCGACCTCGCCGGCGCCATCGCCACCACCCTGGCGACCGGCCTGACCGCCGACTGCACCGAGTTGGACATCTACGCCGACAACCGCTCGTTGGCGGCGACCCGCCCGACCTTCGGCGGCACCCTGCTTTGCACCATTCAGACCTTGGCCTATCGCCCGCAGATGGCGACCGTCCGCCCGCGCGTCATGGCGATGCCGGAAGCCGACGCCAGCCGGACCGGCCGCATCATCGACGTCACCCCCAATCTGGTGGAAGAAGACATCATCACCAAGGTGCTGAACTTCATCCCCGACAGCTCGCGCTCCGAGGCGCAGCTTGAATACGCCGACATCATCGTTTCCGCCGGCAAGGGGTTGGGCAAGCCGGAAAACCTGCAACTGGTGTGGGATCTGGCCAAGGTGCTGGGCGCCGAAGTCGGCGTCACCCGCCCGCTGGCGCAAGCCGGTTGGACCACCAACGACCGCCAGGTCGGCCAGACCGGCAAGACGGTGCGGCCGAAACTCTACATCGCCGCCGGCATTTCGGGCGCCATTCAGCACCGCGTCGGCATGGAAAAGTCGGACATGATCCTGGCGATCAACACCGACCCCAACGCCACCATTTTTGAATTCGCCCATTACGGCATCATCGGCGACGTGCTGAAAGTGCTGCCGGCGCTGACCCAGGCGTTCAAGACCCGCCTCGCCGTCAATCGCATGGCGAGCTGACCCACCGGACGAGAAGGAGCGATCACACATGGTCGAAAAGTTTGACGCCATCGTCATCGGCGCCGGCCCGTCGGGCAACGCCGCGACCTACACGCTGGCGAAGGCGGGCCTCAACGTGCTTCAGTTGGAGCGCGGCGAGTATCCCGGCGCCAAGAACGTGCAGGGCGGCATCATGTACGCCGCCGAGTTGGAAAGGATCATCCCGGATTTCCGTGAAGACTGCCCGACCGAGCGCCACATCATCGAACAGCGCATCTGGCTGCTGGGCGACGACAGCTACATCGGCACCAACTACCGGTCGGACGCTTTCAACACCGACAAGCCGAACCGCTACACCATCATCCGCGCCAACATCGACAAGTGGTGGGGCGAAAAGATCCGTGAAGCCGGCGCTTTGCAGATCTGCGAAACCACCGTCACCGAGCTGATCCGTAATGAAAGCGGCCGAGTGATCGGCGTGCGCACCGACCGCGTCGGCGGCGAAATTCACGCCGACGTCGTCATCATGGCCGACGGCGTCAACGCGCTGCTCGCCAAGCGCGGCGGCCTGCAAAAGGAAGTCGCGCCGGAAAACGTCGCGCTCGCCGTCAAAGAAATCATGTTCATTGATCCGGCGATGATCGAACAGCGCTTCGGCCTGAAGGACGAAGAAGGCGTCGTCATCGAAATCATGGGCAAGGTGACCAAGGGGATGGTGGGCACCGCCTTCCTCTACACCAACAAGGAATCGCTGACCATCGGCATCGGCTGCCTGATCTCCGACTTCAAGTCCGGCGACTGCACGCCGTACAAGATGCTGGAAGACCTCAAGAAGCATCCGGTGATCGCGCCCTTGATCGAAGGCGCGGAAATGAAGGAATACGCCGCCCACATGATCCCGGAAGGCGGTTACAAGGCGGTGCCGCAGCTTTTCGGCGACGGCTGGATGGTGGTGGGCGACGCCGCCCATTTCAACAACGCCGCCCACCGCGAAGGCTCCAACCTCGCCATGGCGTCGGGCCGCATGGCGGCGGAAACCGTCATTGAAATGAAGAAGGCCGGTAAGGCGATGTCGGCGGCCAATCTGGCGACCTACAAGGCCAAGCTGGACGACAGCTTCATCATGAAGGACCTGAAGAAGTACAGGAACCTGCCGGGCATCATGCACGAGAACAAGCAGTTCTTCGGGGCATATCCGGATCTTCTCAACGCCGCCGCCCACAACTTGTTCACTGTGGACAGTGTCGATAAGAAGACCAAAGAAAACGAAATCATGAAATCTTTCGTCAAAAAGCGGTCGCCCTTCGGGCTGGTCGGCGACGCATTCAAGCTGATGAGGGCCTTCCGATGAGCCACATGATTAAGATCGAAGAGAAGCTCTATCAAAACCGCTACATCGTCGATGAAAGCCGTCCGCACATCCACATCAAGGACGCGGCGGTGTGCAAGGATAGCTGCTCGTCGCAGCCCTGCACTTTCTGCTGCCCGGCGGCCTGCTATTCCAAGAACGAGGAAGGCGGCGTGACGCTGGCCACCGACGGTTGCCTGGAATGCGGCACCTGCCGCGTCATCTGCCAGGACAAGGGCAACGTCGCTTGGGATTATCCCCGCGGCGGCTACGGCATCAGCTACAAGTTCGGCTGATCCCGGCGTCGATACCGGTTGGAAAAGGGGGTAAGCCGCATGGCTTGCCCCCTTTTTTTGGCTTATACGTCGCTCAAAACATGATATCATCCACACCGAGAGATAATACAATTGTAATACGCATTACTTGCAAGAAGGTCCGCAATGCTTGAAATTAATACATTGCAGCAGGACAAGCTTTTAGACGAAAGAATTGGCGTATTCGCGCATAAATTTTATCAATACGCAAAAAATATAATTTATGCCGGCTGTCCTGTTGCCAATGCAAACATTTCGATCGATAATATAAAACAAATTTCTTTCGCATGCTTAAACAGCAACATTGTTTTCGAGTACAATATAGCAATTATAAATGAATGCTGTTTTATATTTGGAGCCAAAATAGATACAGTGCCGTATCAAATATTGTTAAAAAATAGTACGATTGGTGAAGACGATAAAGTAAAAATTTTTGTTCGCATGGCGTCTGGGAACCTAAGACTAACGCAGAATTGAGAATTCGACATGACTAAATTAAATACATCTATTGCAAAAATAGATTCAACTATCGATTATATTATTAATAAAAAAATAACTATTGGCGGATTTATTAAGAATATATACCATAATAAAAACAAAAAAGGTAACTCATCACTAGGATTTAGTGAAAATCCGTTTTCATCAGAATACAATTTAAAAAATGGAGTCTTGATATGCTCTCGGCAAGAAAGTAACAACACGCTCTACCTAGCTGGAAACACCCATCAAAAACAAGTATATCTTGCTTCAAGTGACACAGTAACTTCAGATAATGCACTGGAGAGCTATGCAATCGAGGTAATAAATAGCGATAATACAAAATATGGCGCGGGAAATTTTCCCGATAACTATTATGATGAATTTTCACGAAAATTATATAATAAAGCACTGTCATTATCCAACGGAAGTCCAAGCGCCGCCTTCTCAATGATCAATAAATTCCAGAATGGAGAACTTGGAACAAAGGCACAAAGACATTATACAAATATTGTAGGTACAGATAATACAAATGGCTGGGACAAAGTACGGCACTTTATATTCACTGCATTTCTCCAGTATGAGTGGAATAGCCTTTCTGCAGGCGGCTTCACGTATTTGAAAGAGGCATGGGACGAGATTGAAAGCTGGGTCGATGCGGACCCGGAAGGGTGGAGCGACGCTGATATTGTAGCAGATAATGCGGGAAAGGCGTTCGCCACGGAATTACTAGAAGCAGAACGAAAACAAAATCAAGAAAATACAAGAGCATACCTAGAGCTACTAAAAAAGATATTTGTCGATCAAGATACAGATACTGTGATCTGGTTTATACAGAATTTTGGCCGCTAATTTGGAAAAATCGTCTTATTTTCCACATACCTACGACACCTTAACAAAAATTTAGAGAGCATGATAAATGCCGCGGCAAGAAATGCGATAGCTAAAACAACAATTGATTTTTCTGCGTATTTTTCACCTTCATTAACTTCATCAAAAGGAATAAAGATAAACAGCGTCATTACTAAAAACAATATAGTTGCACCAATAATGGTGAGGCCCGCCGTGGCAATTCTATACTGCGCTCTAGAACACATGACATCACACCTTCATGGCATATATAATTCTTTAAATTACCGGTTTTTTGATTTTAATCAAGGCGTAGTTTTTATATAGCATGCACCTATTATCATTAATTTATATTAAATTGTTGCCTTATCCCACGCTATTGCAATAGCGTGGGCCTAAGCCGATACTCACGAGCGAGATCTGTCAGGAAATGAAATGTTGAACCGGCAGGCGATCACGCCGCCGTGAGGCGCTTGGCGAACTCATCGGCCAGCATCGGCTTGCCGAAGAAATAGCCTTGCAAAAAATCGCAGCCCACCGACACCAGGAACCGGCGCTGCTCGTCTGTCTCCACCCCTTCGGCGACGGTGGTGAGCCCCAGGCCGTGCGCCATGCCCACCGCGGCGCGCACCAGCGCGGCGTTGCGGTGGTTTTCCGGCACGTCCACCACAAAGGCGCGGTCGATCTTCAGCTTCGCCACCGGCAATTGCTGGACATAGCTCAACGAAGAATAGCCGGAGCCGAAATCGTCGATGGCGAAAAGCACTTCCTTCGCGCCCAATTCGCCGATGGTGGAAATGGCGGCGGCAAGGTCGCGCACCGCCGCCTGTTCGGTGATCTCCAACCCGATGCGGCCGTACAAAGAAGGGTTGCGCGCCAGCAGGTCATTGATGCGCATCACCAAATTGCCGCGCAGGAACTGCAAGGCGGAAATGTTGATGAACACCCGCTCCAGCTTGCGGCCTTGCGTCTCCCACCCGCTCATATCGGCGGCGACCTGCTCAAACACCCATTCGCTGATGGGAATAATCAGGCCGCTTTCTTCCGCCACCGGAATGAACTCGCCGGGCGACACCACGCCCAACACCGGATGGGTCCAGCGCAGCAGCGCCTCCGCCGCCGCCACCGCGCCGGATTTGGCGTCGACGATGGGCTGGTAGACGACGTGCAACTCGCCGCGCTCCACCGCATGAGTGAGTTGCAGGGTCAGCAACATGCGGCGCGTCGCCGCCGCGGCCATTTCCGGGGTGTAGAAGCAAATGGCGTTGCCGCCGTTCTGCTGCACCGATTGCAGCGCCAACTTGCCTTTGGCGTTCAGTTCCTCGACGTTGGAGGCGCCGATGTCCAGCACGGCCGCCCCAACCGACACCCGCAACCTTACCCAGTGGCGTTCGGCGTAAATCGAGGCCGTCACCCGTTCGAACAGCGCCTGCCCTAAACGCTGCGCCTGCGCCATGCCCGACACCCGCGAGATCGCGGTGAACTCGTCGGCGGCGATGCGGCCGAGATATGTTTCGCGGGGCAGCACCTCAGTCATCCGCGCCACCAGCGCCTTCAGCGCCAAATCGCCGACATGGGGGCCAAAGGCTTCGTTAACGTCGGAAAACTGATCGACATCAATGGTGTAGAGCGCCCAAGCGCCCTGCTTGCCTTCGCCGCCGCTTTTCTCCACCGCCGCCTTGGCTTCCTCCAACAGCGCCTGACGGCTCAAGACGCCGGTCAGAGTGTCATGGCGCTCAAGGTAGTGGGCGCGCTGCTCGGCTTCCAGTTTTTCAGAAATATCGCGGATAAAGCCAACGAAGTAATGTCCGCCATTATAAATGGCGTGTCCGACCGACAGATGAATGGGAAACACCCCGCCATCGCGATGCAGGCCCAAGGTTTCCCGACCGCGACCGATGATGCGCTTTTCTCCGGTGCCGACATAGTTTTCGATGAATCGATCATGCTGTTGTTCATAGGGCGCCGGCATCAGACAATTGATGCTGCGGCCGATCAACTCGCCATCGTCATAGCCGAACATGCGGCAGCAGGCGCGGTTAATCAGCCGTATTGAACCATCGCGCCCGGCGATAACCACGCCGTCGACGGCGGCGTCCATCAACGCGGCAAGGAAGGGATCGTTGACGGCGACAGCCTCAATTCCCCCGTCGTCATCCTTGTTGACCGCAATCTGACCCCCGCCGTGCGGATGATTATGGGTCATGATGCGTCGTCTGCCTCGCAAAACAGCTGCTCGCCATTCGTTCACTCGGCCAGGAGGCCGCTCGCCGTCAGATAGCACTGAAGCGCCAGCAAACTGAAACAACAAGTTAGCCGATAAGTGTCAACATTGTTTCAATGTTTTACGAAAAAAACCCGAACGAGGCCAGCCTTTATTTCGTCACCGTTCAAAAGGGCGAGAGGCGAGGATCAATGACCCCCGGGAAGATAGCGCAAGGCGGCGAAGATCAATCCCGTCGCCGCGCAGCGCAACGATATCGCTTTTTGCCGCAAGCTTTCGCCCGCCAGCTTCCAGCTTCTCAACAAACTTCAGCGTATGGAAAAGAAGGGCTGACATGGGCGGCAATCCGCTCCCCGTCAACACCAGGGGCGGCGGCGACAAAGTCAACCGCACCGCAACCCATTGATTTCCATGGTGAGCCCGGTGGGACTCGAACCCACGACCACCTGATTAAAAGTCAGATGCTCTACCGGCTGAGCTACGGGCTCGCCCCTGGAAACGGCGGGCAACATAGGGCCGCCCCCCGCGCAGGTCAACAAAAAGAAGCTTCAAGCGCCGGATTTCTTAACCGGCGCCGAAAACCAACGCCGTCACTCGCTCTCCGCGTCGATGGCGAAGCGCTCCGCCAGTTGCGCCGCCACCGGCTTGGAGACGAAATGGCTGATATTGCCGCCCAGCCGGCCGATTTCCTTGACGAAGCGGGACGAAATGAACTGATGCTTGTCGGATGACATCAAGAAGATGGTTTCGACCTTGGGATTAAGCCGGGCGTTCATCCCCGCCATCTGAAATTCGTACTCGAAATCCGACACCGCCCGAAGGCCGCGGATGATGACGTTGCAGTTCATCTCGACGGCGAAATGCATCAGCAGCGTGTCGAACGCTCGCACTTCAATGGTGGTTCCGTTTTGCGGCAACCCGGCGATATCGTCGCGCACCATGCGCACCCGCTCATCGGTGCTGAATAGCGGCCCCTTGCCGATGTTGCGCGCCACGCCGACGATCAGGTGATCCACCAGCCGCGAGGCGCGCTGGATAATATCGAGATGTCCGTTGGTGATTGGATCGAAGGTGCCGGGGTAGACGCCTATCCGCTGGTTCGCCATGGCGCTGCGCTCTCGTTGTTGCCGTGGTTGTCGCGTCAAAGGTGGGGCCGGCGGGCTTCAGGCGCCCGCTTCATTCGCCCCGGCTTCGGGTTCCGTCTGGATGAGATCGGTTTGACCCTGGTCGGTTTCAGCCTGGTCAGTTTGGGCCTGATCGGACTGGTCGTCGGCGATGCTGGCGACCGAGACGAGGTGTTCTTCCACGTCGATGCGGAACAGCGTCACGCCCTGGGTCTTGCGGCCGGCGATGCGCACATCGTGCACCGGCATACGGATCACCTGGCCGCGGTCGGTGACCATCATCACCTGATCGGCGGCGTTGACCGGGAAGGCGGCGACGATGGAGCCGTTCTTGCCGCCCATCTCCATGTTCCAGATGCCCTGCCCGCCGCGCCCGGAGACCCGGTATTCGTAAGAAGACGAGCGCTTGCCGAAACCGCGGTCGGAAACCGTCAAGATGTACTGCTCCAGCGCCTCCAGCTCCTCGTAGCGGCCGGGCGCCAGCGTCACTTCCGGCAGCGTCGCGCCTTCGGCGTCGGGGGCCGCTTCGCCTTCCATCTCCAAGCCGCGCTCGCGCTTGGCCTTCAGATAGGCGGCCCGCTCTTCCGGGCTGGATTCCACATGGGTCAGCATCGACAACGTCACCACCTCGTCGCCGTCGCCCAGCTTGATGCCGCGCACGCCGGTGGAGGTGCGCCCCGAAAACACCCGCACGTCGGAAACCGGGAAGCGAATGCACTTGCCGTCATGGGTGGCGAGCAGCACGTCCATGTCTTCCGAACAAGTGCGCACGCCCACCAGCTTTTCGCCCTCCTCCTCCAGCTTCATGGCGATCAGGCCGTTGGCGCGGATGTTGGCGAAATCGGACAGCCGGTTGCGCCGCACGTTGCCCTTGGAGGTGGCGAACACCACGTGCAGCGCGCCCCAGGCGGCTTCGTCCTCCGGCAGCGGCAGCACGGTGGAGATGGTCTCCCCCTCCACCAGCGGCAGCAGGTTGACGAACGCCTTGCCGCGGGAGGTCGGGTTGCCCAGCGGCAGCCGATAGACCTTCATGCGGTAAACCATGCCGCGGGAGGAGAACAGCAGCAGCGGCGTATGGGTGTTGGCGACGAAGAGATCGGAAACCGCGTCCTCCTCCTTCATCGTCATGCCGGAACGGCCCTTGCCGCCGCGCTTCTGCGCCCGGTAGGTGGACAACGGCACGCGCTTGACATAGCCCGACTGACTTACCGTCACCACCATGTCTTCACGCTGGATCAGGTCTTCAATGTCGGCTTCAAATTCCAGTTCCTGAATTTCGGTGCGCCGCGGCGTGCCGAAGCGCTCTTTCATCTCGACCAATTCTTCGCGCAGGATGCCCAGCAGCTTTTCCCGATTGGCCAAGGTTTCCAGATAGTCGGCGATCTGGTCGGTGACTTCCTTCAACTCGGCGCCGATCTTGTCGCGCTCCAGCCCGGTCAAGCGGTGCAGGCGCAGTTCCAAAATAGCGCGGGCCTGGGTTTCCGACAAACGATAGACGTCGCCCGGCAGCAAGGGATGCGCCGGTTCGTCCACCAGCCGGATCAAGGGCGCGATGTCCAAGGCCGGCCAGTCGCGGGCCAGCATCTCCTCGCGCGCCGTCGCCGGATCGGGGGCGCGGCGGATCAGCGCGATCATATCATCAAGGTTGGCGACGGCGACCGCCAAGCCCACCAAGGTGTGGGCGCGTTCGCGCGCCTTGCCCAGCAGATATTCGGTGCGCCGGGCGATGACCTGCTCGCGGAAACGCACGAAGGCGCCGACGATGTCCCGCAGCCCCATCATCACCGGCCGGCCGCCGTCCAGCGCCAGCATATTGACGCCGAACGAGGTCTGAAGCTGGGTGTGGCGGAACAATTGCGCCAGCACCACGTCGGGCACGGCGTCGCGCTTCAGCTCGATCACCACCCGCACGCCGTCGCGGTCGGATTCGTCGCGCAGGTCGGCGACCCCTTCCACCGTCTTGTCGTTGACCACCTCGCCGATGCGCTCCATCAGCTTGGCTTTATTGACCTGATACGGCACTTCCGACACGATGATGGCGAAGCGGTCCTTGCGGATCTCCTCAATCTCGGTCTTGGCGCGCATAATCACCGAGCCGCGGCCGGTGTGATAGGCCGAACGAATGCCGGAACGCCCCAAAATCAACGCGCCGGTGGGGAAATCCGGGCCGGGCACCAAATCGATTAATTCATCGGTGGTGATGTCGGGGTTGTCGACATAGGCGCAGCAGGCGTCGATGACTTCGCCCAGGTTATGGGTCGGGATGTTGGTGGCCATGCCGACGGCGATGCCGCCGGCGCCGTTGACCAGCAAGTTGGGAAAGCGCGCCGGCAGAACGGTGGGTTCGCGGCTGGATTCGTCATAGTTGGATTGAAAATCGACGGTGTCCTTGTCGATATCGTCCAGCAGCGCTTCCGCCGATTTGGCGAGGCGCGCTTCGGTGTAACGCATCGCCGCCGGGGGATCGCCGTCCATCGAGCCGAAGTTGCCCTGCCCATCCACCAGCGGCAGGCGCATGGAGAAATCCTGCGCCATGCGCACCATGGCGTCATAAATCGCCCCGTCGCCGTGCGGGTGGTATTTACCCATCACGTCGCCGACGATGCGGGCCGACTTTTTGTAAGGCTTGCCGCTGTCGTAGCCGCCTTCCTTCATGGCGAACAGGATGCGGCGATGCACCGGCTTCAAGCCGTCGCGGACGTCGGGCAACGCGCGGCTGACGATCACGCTCATGGCGTAGTCGAGATACGAACGGCGCATCTCGTCTTCGATGGTCACCGGGGCGATGTCGGGGGCGTTGACGGGAGCTTCAGTCAAAGTCGGGTCTCATTCTGCCGGTATGGCCGCGTACTAAAGCGGCGAAAAGCACGGCATTTTAGCCTAAGCCCGCCGCGCTTTGCACCTGCTTGCTGGCCTTGGGGTGAAATTTCACGCTGCGCCGCGGCGGCGCGCCGCCGCCCCCCTTCACGTTCCCGCCGCTAAAGCGCGATCATGCTGGGTTGAATGGTGGTGACGGCGGTCAATTCGCCACGGCGCACGCCAGTCAACACCGCGCGGGTGAAATCGGCTTCCGCTTCGGCGCAGCCGCGCAAATCCGCCCCGGCCAGATTGGCGCCGGCG
>CALGOL010000250.1 GCA_937960755.1 uncultured Azospirillum sp. | reverse complement strand
AAGGCGGCGCGGCGAAGGAATCGGCGGTCGCGGCGCAGACCATCCGCGTCAACGTCGACCTGCTGGAAAACCTGATGACCATGGTTTCCGAGCTGGTGCTGACCCGCAACCAGCTTTTGCAGATCTTGCGTTCGCAAAAAGAAAGCGAATTCGCCGCCCCCTTGCAGCGGCTCAATCACGTCACTTCCGAATTGCAGGAAGGCGTGATGAAGACCCGCATGCAGCCCATCGGCAACGCCTGGGCCAAGCTGCCGCGTCTGGTGCGCGATCTGTCCCACGAATTGGGCAAGAAGATCGACTTGCAGATGCTGGGCGCCGACACCGAACTGGATCGTCAGGTGTTGGAGCTGATTAAGGACCCGCTGACGCACATGGTGCGCAACTCGGCGGACCATGGCCTTGAACTGCCGGCCGAGCGCGTGAAGGCCGGCAAGTCGGAAACCGGCCGCGTCACCTTGAACGCCTATCACGAAGGCGGCCATATCATCATCGAAATCCAGGACGACGGCAAAGGCCTGGCGATCGACAAGATCAAGCAAAAGGCCATTCAAAACGGCATGGCCACCGAGGCCGAGCTGATGATGATGTCCGATCAGCAGATCGTGCAGTTCATCATGAAGCCGGGCTTCTCCACCGCCGCCAAAGTCACCAACGTGTCGGGCCGCGGCGTCGGCATGGACGTGGTGAAGACCAATATCGAAAAAATCGGCGGCACCATCGAAATCAAGACCTCCCAGGGCAAGGGGTCGGTTTTCGTCATCAAGATTCCGCTGACGCTGGCCATCGTGTCGGCCCTGATCGTCGAATGCGCCGGCGAGCGCTTCGCCATCCCGCAAATCAGCGTGGTCGAACTGGTGCGCGCCGCCACCGATTCCGAGCACACCATTGAACGGCTGAAGGGCACGCCGGTGTTGCGCCTGCGCAATCGCTTGCTGCCGCTGGTGTCGCTGCAAACTTTGCTGCGGCTGGAAGACGCCGAAGGCGAGCCGCAAAAGCGCCACGACGACGAAACCTTCATCGTGGTGACGCAGGTCGGCACCTACACCTTCGGCATCATGGTCGACCGGGTGTTCGATACGGAAGAAATCGTGGTGAAGCCGGTGGCGCCGATCCTGCGCCACATCGAAATGTTCTCGGGCAACACCATCCTGGGCGACGGCTCGGTGATTATGATCCTCGACCCCAACGGCATCGCGTCGGCCACCGGCGAGATTTCGCTGGGCTCCGACGCCATGACCAAGGAGGCGATGGCGGTGCAGCAGTCGCGTCAGGAAGACAAGATGGCGCTGTTGCTGTTCCGCGCCGGCCAGGGCGCGCCGAAGGCGGTGCCTTTGTCGCTGGTCGCCCGCCTGGAAGACGTCGATCAAACCGCGGTCGAACTTTCCAACGGCATGCCGGTGGTGCAGTACCGCGGCAAGCTGATGCCGCTGGTGCCGATCGATCCGGGCTTCATGCTGGGCGGCGACGGCCGCCAGCCGGTTTTGGTGTTCGCCGACGGCGACCGCTCGATGGGCCTGATCGTCGACGAAATCGTCGATATCGTCGAAGAGAAGCTGGTGGTGCAGTTGACCGCCGACCGGCCGGGCCTGATGGGCAGCGCCATCATCGCCGGCAAGGCGACCGACGTGCTGGACGCCGGCTTCTATTTGACGCAAGCCTACAAGGATTGGTTCGGCTCGGCCGGCACCGATGCGTTCGACGACGAAGACCGGGCGCCGCGGGTGCTGCTGGTGGATGACAGCCCGTTCTTCCGCAATCTGCTGACGCCGCTGCTGTCGGTGGCGGGCTACGACGTCACGGCGGTGGAAAACGCCGCCGACGCGCTGGCGATGTGCGAAGCCGGCGACGACTTCGACGTCATCGTGTCGGATATCGAAATGCCGGGCATGAGCGGTTTCGAGTTCGCCGAAACCATCCGCCGCGGCAGCCGCTGGGCGCACTTGCCGTTGATCGCCCTGTCCAGTCACGCCGCGCCGCGGGATTTGGATCGCGGCCGCAACGCCGGCTTCACCGATTACGTCGCGAAGTTCGACCGCGACGCGCTTCTCTACACGCTTCAGCAGATGCTCTCTGAGCAAAGGGGTGCGGCATGAGCAAGGTTCCCGTCAAAAAGTCCAAGGGCGAAGACGTCAGCACCGGCGGCAGCCAAGACTACGTCACCATGACCATCGCCGACCAATTGTTCGGCATTCCGGTCTTGCAGGTGCAAGACGTGCTTGGTCACCAGCGGATCACCCGCATTCCGCTGGCCCCGCCGGAAGTGGCGGGCTCGCTGAACCTGCGCGGCCGCATCGTCACCGCGATTGACGTGCGTTTGCGGCTGAACCTGTCGCCGCGCCACAAGGGCAAGTCGGGCATGTCGATCGTCGTCGATCTGCGCGGCGAGCTGTACAGCCTGATGGTCGATTCGGTGGGCGAAGTTCTCAGCTTGTCTAACGACGATTTCGAGCGCAATCCCGCCACCCTTGATCCGCGCTGGCGCGAGGTGTCAACCGGCATTTATCGCCTGAATGGGCAATTGATGGTGGTTCTGGACGTGCCTCGGCTGCTGAACTTCACTAATATGGAGGCGGCGTGATCCGGCTTCTGCTATCCTGGCCGGGGAACGAAGTTGAGGAGCGTCGATGAAAACCTGTCTCGTCGTTGACGACAGCCGCGTCGTAAGGAAGGTTGCGCGCAAGATTCTGGAAGAGCTTAGCTTCGTCTGCTCTGAAGCGGAGGACGGCAAGCAAGCTATGGAAGCTTGCGCCGGCAAAATGCCGGACGCCATCCTGCTGGACTGGAATATGCCGGTCATGAGCGGGATTGAGTTTTTGCGTCGGTTGCGCAAGATGAGCGGCGGCGACCACCCCAAGGTGATCTTCTGCACGACTGAAAACGATTTGGCGCACATCCAGGAAGCTCTGTCCGCCGGGGCCAATGAATACATCATGAAGCCCTTCGATAGTGACATCATCCAGAACAAGTTCCAGCAAGTGGGGTTGTTCTGACGCCGGCCTATCGGGTTGGCGTCCTCAAGCGAGGCGGCGCGCCGCGTTCGCAACGGGTGAGGCGTGCGGAGAGGACTGGATTACGACATGTCGGATAGTTTCGGCAAAACAGGCGGCGGCGCGTCAAGCGCCGACCCCTACCGGGTCATGGTGGTGGACGACTCGGCGGTGATTCGCGGCCTGTTGACGCGCGCCATCGAGGGAGACCCGGATATTCGCGTCGTGGCCTCGGTGGGCGACGGGCAGATGGCGATCAACGCCCTGCAACGCAATTCGGTCGACGTGATCCTGCTTGATATTGAAATGCCGGTGATGGACGGCGTCACCGCCATTCCAAAACTGCTGGCGGTGGCGCCGCAGGTCAAAATCATTATGGCGTCGACCCTGACCGCGCGCGGAGCCGACATTTCGTTGCGCTGTCTGCAAGCCGGCGCGTCAGATTATATTCCCAAACCGTCATCGACCCGCGAATTGGGCGGGGCGGACGATTTCAAGCGCGAATTGGTGTCGAAGGTGAAGGCGCTGGGCGCCGCGGCCCGGCGCGCCGGCTCGCGCTCGCGC
>CALGOL010000249.1 GCA_937960755.1 uncultured Azospirillum sp. | reverse complement strand
GCTGGCTGAGGCCGAAACGTTCTTGCGCCGGCTTGGTGGTCAGGGCCGCCTTGTAGCCGATCACCGGACCAAGTTCGGCGGCGAGCCGCTGCGTCAGCAGGGCTTGGCCGCAATAGCCCGCCGCCAGATCATCGACCGTGGGCGGCGTCGCCGGGATTTTCGCCGTCCAGTCTTTGGCGAGATCTGCGACTTGGGCGGCGCTAGGCGGGGCGGCGCTGGGACATGCGGCGGAAACCGGCCCGGCCAGCAGCAGCGCCAACGCGGCGGCGAGATTCTTGAGCACGGCGGCTTTCCCTTTCATTTGAACCTTGGCGCATTCGCCGACTTTACCCCTGCTTTCGCCTGTCGTGAAGGCGACAAGCGCCCGGCTTTGTCGGGTATCGCACAGCTCGCTCTCACCGTACAAATAAAGTAATTCAATGCGTTAGTTAGTGCGCCGCGAATGGCACGCTCCCTGCATAATTTCACTTCAAGCGGGGCCGGTCGATGCGCTGGCGGCGTGCTGACGAAGACGGGGAGAGGGCCATGTTGCAGGACAAGGTGCAGGAAGTCTTCAATGAACCCGGTTGCGCCAAGAACCAGACTAAGACGGAAAAAGAGCGCAAGAAGGGCTGCACCAAGGCCCTGAAGCCCGGCGCGGCGGCCGGCGGTTGCGCTTACGACGGCGCGATGATCGCCCTCCAGCCGATTGTCGACGTGGCGCATGTCGTTCATGGCCCGATCGCCTGCCTGGGCAATTCCTGGGACAACCGCGGTTGCCGCTCGTCGGGCGTCGAGACCTACCGCATCGGCTTCACCACCGACATGTCTGAACTGGACGTCATCAACGGCGGCGAAAAGAAGCTGTATCGGGCGATCAAGGAAGCGGTGACGGCGCACAACCCGCCGGCCGTATTCGTCTATCAGACCTGCGTTCCCGCCATGATCGGCGACGACATCGACGCGGTGTGCAAGCACGCCACGCAAAAGCTCGGGCTGCCGGTGATTCCGATCAACGCGCCGGGCTTTGTCGGGTCGAAGAACCTGGGCAACAAGTTGGCGGGCGAAGCGCTGCTCGACCACGTCATCGGCACCATGGAGCCGGAAGTCTCCACCGACGCCGACGTTTGCGTCATCGGCGAATATAATCTGGCCGGCGAGTTGTGGCAGGTGAAGCCGTTGCTGGAGGAAATCGGCATCCGGCTGTCCTCGTGCATTTCCGGCGACGCCCGCTATCGCGAGGTGGCGTCCGCGCACCGCGCGCGGCTCAACATGGTGGTGTGCTCCCAAGCGCTGGTCAACGTCGGCCGCAAGATGGAGGAGCGCTGGGGCATCCCGTATTTTGAAGGTTCGTTCTACGGCGTCACCGACATGTCGGACACCTTGCGCACCATGGCGCGCATGCTGGTGGAGCGCGGCGCTTCCTCGGCTTTGATCGACCGGACGGAGGGCGTGATCGCCCGCGAAGAATCCAAGGTCTGGCGCCGGCTGGAGCCCTACAAGGCGCGCTTCCAAGGCAAGCGGGTGCTGCTGTTCACCGGCGGCGTCAAGTCGTGGTCGATGGTCAACGCGCTGGAGAACGCCGGCCTGACCATCATCGGCACCTCGACCAAGAAATCCACCAAGGAAGACAAGGACAAGATCAAGAAGGCGAAGGGCGACGACTTCCATACTTGGGAGAACCTGCGCCCGAAGGAAATGTACCGCATGCTGCGCGACGCCGAGGCCGACATCATGCTGTCGGGCGGCCGGTCGCAGTTCGTCTCGCTGAAGGCCAAGGTGCCGTGGCTGGACATCAATCAGGAACGCCACCACGCCTACGCCGGTTACGACGGCATCGTCGCGTTGTGCGAGGAAATCGACAAGACGCTGTCCTCGCCGATTTGGCGGCAGGTGCGCGCCCCGGCCCCCTGGGCGGCGTGAGTGAAGGAGAGATGGCCGCCATGACCCATATTCCGCGCGTTCCGACCTCCGCCAAGTCGCTCGCCACCAATCCGTTGAAGATGAGCGCGCCCTTGGGCGGCGCCCTGGCCTTCATGGGGGTGGACAACTGTTTGCCGCTGTTCCACGGCTCGCAAGGCTGCACCGCCTTCGGCATGGTGCTGCTGGTGCGTCACTTCCGCGAAGCGGTGCCGCTGCAAACCACCGCCATGGATCAGGTCGCCACCATCATGGGCGGCTATGAGAATCTGGAAGAGGCGCTGAAGACCATTCACGCCAACAACAAGCCCGACATGATCGGCGTCTGCACCACTGGGGTGACCGAGACCAAGGGCGACGACATGGGCGGGGCGCTCACCCTGTTCCGCAAGCGCAACCCCGATTTGGCGGCGCTGGATCTGGTGTTCGTCAACACCCCCGATTTCGCCGGCGGCTTCGAAGAAGGCTTCGCCGCCGCGGTGACCGGCATGGTGGAGCAGTTGGTCGAGCCGGTCGATTACAAAATCCCCGGTCAAATCAATGTCTTGGCCGGCGCGCACCTGACGCCGGGCGATATTGAGGAATTGCGCGACGTCATCGAAAGCTTCGGCCTGTCGCCGATCTTTTTGCCGGATTTGTCCTTGTCGATGTCGGGCCGCCAGCCCGCCGACTTCACCGCCACCACCTTGGGCGGGGTGACGGTGGATCAGATCCGCTCGATGGGGGCGTCGGAATTCACCATCGCGGTGGGGCGCTCCATGGGCTCGGCCTGCGCCGCCCTCGAGATGAAAACCGGCGTGCCGTGCCGCCACTTCGACCGGCTGACCGGGCTGGAGGCGAGCGACGCTTTCATCAAGACGCTGATGGAGGTTTCCGGCCGTCAGCCGACCGGCAAGATCAAGCGCCAGCGGGAATCGCTGGTGGACGCCATGCTGGACGGCCATTTCTTCACCAGCCGCAAGAAAATCGCCGTGGCGCTGGAGCCGGACCTGCTCTACGCCGTCACCGCCTTCCTCAACGATTTGGGCGCCGATGTGGTGGCCGCGGTGTCGCCGACGCAAGCCGGCATTCTGGATAAGGTTCACGCCCGCGTCGTCATGGTCGGCGATCACGCCGACGTCGAAGCGCTGGCCAAGGAAGCCGGGGCCGAGCTGGTGATTTCCTGTTCGCACGGCCGGCAAGGCGCGCAGCGCCTGGGAATTGCGCACCACCGCATGGGCATTCCGACCTTCGACCGGCTGGGCGCCGGCTTGAAGGTGTCGGTGGGGTATCGCGGCGCGCTGAATCTGCTGCTGGACGTCGCCAACATCTTCCTGGCGGCGGAAATGGACCATCACGGCGGCCCCCATGACCTGCACGCTCCTGGTCATGCTCATGGGCAGGAGGGGCATGACGACGCGGCCGGCCACGCCTGCGGCGGCGGAGGAGGCGGATCATGCGGCTGCAACGCCGGTTGACCCTGGTGGCGGGCGGACCCGCCGACACCCCCAACCTGAACCCCCAAAAGGGAGGGATGATGAAAGTCGCTTTCTGCACCCAAGACATGCAGCACGTCGACGCGCATTTCGGCTGGGCCAAGAACATCGTCGTCTACAACGTGGACACCGAAGGTTACGGCTTGGCGGAAACGCTGCAATTCGGCGGCTCGCTGTTTGAAGACGGCAACGAGGACAAGCTGGCGCCGAAGCTGGAGGCGCTGAAAGACGTCGCCATCATCTATCTGTCGGCCATCGGCGCTTCGGCCGCCGCGCGCATCGTCGCCAAGAACATCCACCCGGTGAAGGTCGAAGCGACCGAAAGCATCGCCGGTCTGCTGGATCGGCTGGTGGACACCATCAACGGCAATCCGCCGCCCTGGCTGAAAAAGGCGCTCAACCGCGGCCAGCCCAAGACCATTGATTTTGACGACGAAGAGGATTGATCCCATGGCCGAGACCATTCTCGCCGATGATTTGGATAAGGTGTTTCTCGACACCCTGACCCTGCTGTTCCGCGCCGAAGACAGCTACGGCGCTTGGGAAGGCAAGTCGGACGCCGAAGTGCTGGCGCCGTTCATTCTCGACAAGGAAGCCCGCGCGGCGTTGCCGATCATCGGCGACCCCGATCCCGATATTCTGTGGCGGCTGGAGCTTTTCTATAAGGCGGTGGGCATCGCCATTGAAAAGAAGACCGGCCTGATGGCGTCGGTGATGCTGAAGATGAGCCATGAAGGCTTCGGCCGCATCGTGCTGATCGCCGGCCGTCTGGTGGTGGTTTCCAAGCATCTGCGCGACGTTCACCGTTTCGGCTTTCCGTCGATGGAGAAGATGACCGCCGACGGCGCGAAGATCGTCCGCGAAGCCTTGGCGCTGATGGAGAAATACCGCGAGGTCGCGGAGATTTAAGGCGACGCCCCTTTGCTCTGTTTAACCCTCTCCCCCCTGGGGAGAGGGCAGGGTGAGGGGGAAACCTAGCCACATCAGGATTTTGTCGGCCATCCGGCCGTACGCCCCCTCACCCGGAGGCTTCGCCTCCACCCTCTCCCCAGGGGGGAGAGGGCTGAAACGGAACACCCAGCCATGACCGACGCCGCCGCGCTGAAAGACGAAATCAAGAAGCTCAACGCCCGCGCCACCGCCAAGAAAATGGACCTGCACGACCTGTCGGAGGAATTGCCGCAGAACTGGCAGAACATCCTGACCGTGGCGCAGGAAACCTATGACGCTTTCAAGGAATTGACGGAGAAGCGCGCCGCCTTGAAAGCGTTGGAAAGCGCCTGACCCCCGTTTTCCGCCCCCGTCTCACCCC
>CALGOL010000248.1 GCA_937960755.1 uncultured Azospirillum sp. | reverse complement strand
GCATGGGCAAGAACAGCCACTTCGCCCCCGGCAGGGTGTCGGCGCCGGCGCCCGCGGGGCGATTGTTCTGCCATGTCCATTTGGCGGCGGCGAGATCCGCGTCTTCGATGTCGTCTTCCGGCGGATAACCAGCCCGCACCGTCACCGTCGTTCCCTGACTATCGCCTTCCGGCAGCAGCAGGACGACGTTGATCTTGAGCATGGCGGCGATTTGATAAGCGGTGGCCCACAGCAGATCATCCATGGCGATGACGCCCGCCAGCTTGCGGCTGAACAGGTAAAGGTCTTCGGTGGTCTTCACCCGCTGGCGGGCGGTCAGCGCCTGGGCTCTCACGCGGGCGGTCAGATTGCTGGCGATGACGGCGACGATGGCGAAGAAGAACAAGGCGACGACGTTTTCAGGGTCGGCGATGGTGTAGGTGTAGAGCGGCGGCAGAAAGAAAAAATTATAAGCCAGCACGCTGAGCAGGCTGGCGTAAAGCGACGCGCCCAGGCCGCCGGTGACGGCGGCGGCCAGCACCGCGGTGAGAAACACGAGGGAAATGTTGCCGACCGCCAACACCGATTTTAGGAATTCGCCGATCCCCAGCGCCGAAGCGACATAGATTGTGCTGAGAACATAGCTCCAGGCGTTGAAGGCGTCGGTCCGCATCGGGGCGGTCTTGACGGTTTTTGCTGGGATCGGCCCGGCGGAATCGCCGGCGATGACATGAACGCTGATGTCGCCGGCCCGGCGGATCAGGTCATGGGCCACCGATCCGCGCAGAAATTCGGCCCAGCGGGAATGCCGGGATTTGGCGATGACGATATGGGTGACGTTGTTGGCGCGGGCGTGCTCGACCACGCTTTCGACAATGTCGCGTCCGGGAACCGTCACCGCTTCGCCGCCCAACTTCTCCACCAGACGCAGGGTGTCGGCGATGCGGTCGCGCTCGGCTTCGCTGAGGCGCAGCGCGCGGGTGGTTTCAACATGGATGGCGGTCCAGCGGGCGCGCAGCCGTTCCGCCTGTCGGCGGGCGTAGCGCACCACCGACGCGCAGTTGGGGTTCTCATCGACGCAAACGAGAAGACGCTCGCTCGCCGCCCACGGCCCGGAAATGGCGTGGGCCTGCATATGGCTCAACAACTGTTCATCCACCCGCTGCGCCGTCCGCCGCAACGCCAATTCCCGCAGCGCCGTCAGATTTCCGGCGGAAAAATAGTGGCGGATCGCCCGTTCCGCCGTGCGCGGCACATAGACCTTGCCTTCCTTCAGGCGTTGGATCAGGTCGTCGGGGGTGATGTCGATGATTTCGATGTCGTCGGCGCGGTCAATGATGGAATCCGGCACGGTTTCCCGCACCCGCACCCTAGTGATCTTGGCCACCACGTCGTTGAGGCTGTCGACGTGCTGGATGTTGAGCGTGGTGTAGACGTCAATGCCGGCGGCCAGCAGTTCTTCGACGTCGAGCCAGCGCTTGGCGTGGCGGCTGCCCGGCGCGTTGGTGTGCGCCAACTCGTCCACCAGCACGACGGCGGGCCGGCGGGCGAGAATGCCGTCGAGGTCCATCTCCTCCAGTCCCCGGCCTTTGTAGTCGATGCGCCGGCGCGGCAAAACCTCCAACCCGGCGACCAGCGCTTCGGTTTCCTTGCGGCCGTGGGTTTCGACCACGCCAACCACCACGTCAACGCCGTCCCGGCGCTTGGCCTGGGCGGTCATCAGCATTTCATAGGTCTTGCCGACGCCGGGCGCGGCGCCGAGGAAGATTTTCAGCCGGCCGCGGCTTTCCTGCTGCGCCTGCCGCAGCAGCGCGTCGGGGGAGGGGCGATTGTCGCGGTCGTTGCTCATCGATCAGCCGGCGATATATAATAGAACGAGAGTTTCAGTAACGTCGAACAGGTCAGTAACGTCGAACAGGTATCTGGAGCCGCAGTCATGGACGTTAAAAGCGCGGTGTCCGAAGCCAAAAAATGGCTGGCGGACGTGATGGCGGAAGAACACATCGGCAATATCGGGCTTGAGGGGGTCGAGTTTGACGAACGGGACAGCGTCTGGCGGATCACGCTGGGCTTTTCCCGCCCGTTGAATAAAGGCATGGGCGGGGCGTTTGCGGCGCTCAACGGCGCATACGATCCGCAACGGGTGTATCGGATCGTTTCGGTGAAGGAGCCTGACGGCAAAGTGCTTTCCATGAAACGTCCCTCTGAAATGGAAATGTGAATGCCCAAGGCCGTCGCTCTTGACGCCAATCTGCTGGTCCTTCTTATGGTCGGCCTTACCAAACCCGGTTACATCAGAGTCCATAAGCGGCTGGAAGGTTACAGTTTTGACGACTTTCGGCGTCTCGGCGTCATATTGAATCAATTCGAGAACATTGTCGTCACGCCCAATGTGTTGACCGAAACCTCCAACTTGTTGCGACAAATCGCCGAACCGGCGAGGTCCGAAATCACCACGGTGTACGCTAACCACATTCCGACATTGGTTGAGCAACATATTTCCAGTAGGGAGGCGGCGGCGCGGCCCGAATTTCTTTGGCTCGGCTTGTCGGACGCCGCACTGCTTGACGTCAACAAGACCGATATCATCATGCTGACCGCTGACGGTAAATTATGGACGGCGGCGCTGACAGCCGGATACCAAGCATGGAATTTCAACCATATCCGGGAGGCCGCGTGGAGCGCCGCCTCCCTGCATCACTGAAAAATCCCGCCTCAGCCCCCGCTCGCCCCGTCCAAAGCCAGATTGAGCTTCAGCACGTTGACCGTCGGTTCGCCGATGAAGCCCAGCAGGCGCGGCGTCGTGTGGTCGTCCACCAGTCGCCGGACCTTGTCTTCCGGCAGACCGCGAGCGTTGGCGACCCGCGACGCCTGAAACAACGCCGCCGCCGGGGAAATGTCGGGGTCGAGACCGCTGGCCGACGTCGTGACCAGTTCCAGCGGGACCGGTTGGCCGGGGTTCTCCGCCTTCATGTTCAAAGTCGCCACATCGGCGCGGATGCGGTCAGCCAGCGCCTTCGATGTCGGCCCGAGGTTGGAGCCGCCTGAACTGGCGGCGTTGTAGGGGGGCGTCGTCGCCGACAACCGACCATGGAAGTACTTGTCGCCGGTGAAGTTCTGGCCGATCCGTTCGGAACCGACCACCGCCCCGTTGCGTTCGATCAGGCTGCCCGCCGCTTGGTGGGGAAACACCGCCTGGGCGACGCCGGTGACGGCGAGCGGATAGGCAAGGCCGACGACGACGGTCAAGGCTGCGGTCATCACCAGCGCCGGACGCAATTCTTTCAGCATTTTCGGGAGCTCCTTACACCAGACCGACGGCGGTGACGACCATGTCGATGGCCTTGACGCCGATAAAGGGAATGACCATGCCGCCTAGGCCGTAAATCAACAGATTGCGGCGCAGCAGATGGGCGGCCCCCACCGCGCGGTAGGTCACCCCCTTCAGCGACAGCGGAATCAACGCGACGATAATCAGCGCGTTGAAGATGATCGCCGACAGGATGGCGCTTTGCGGGCTGGCCAACCCCATGACGTTCAACGCTTCAAGCTGCGGGTAGAACGTCAGGAACATCGCCGGGATGATGGCGAAGTACTTCGCCACGTCGTTGGCGATGGAGAAGGTGGTCAACGCGCCGCGGGTCATCAGCAGTTGCTTGCCGATTTCGACGATCTCGATCAGCTTGGTGGGATCGCTGTCGAGATCCACCATGTTGCCAGCCTCCCGCGCCGCCATGGTGCCGGTGTTCATCGCCACCCCGACATTGGCTTGGGCCAGCGCCGGCGCGTCGTTGGTTCCGTCGCCGCACATCGCGACCAGCTTGCCCTTGGCCTGTTCGTCGCGGATCAATTGCAGCTTGGCTTCCGGCGTCGCCTGGGCCAGGAAATCATCCACCCCGGCCTCCGCAGCGATCGCCGCCGCGGTCATCGGATTGTCGCCGGTAATCATCACCGTCTTGATGCCCATCCGCCGCAACTCGGCGAAGCGCTCGCGAATGCCGCCCTTGACGATGTCCTTCAGGTGAATCACCCCCAGCAACCGACCGTCCTTGGCCACCGCCAGCGGCGTGCCGCCAGCCTTGGCCACCCGCTCGGCGATGCTTTGCACTTCCCGCGCGGCGGCGGCGAACAGACGGTCATCGGCGCGGATGTCGGCGCGGACAGTGGCCAGAACGGCGTCGACCGCCCCCTTGCGGATCGACGCGCCGTCGCAATCGATGCCGCTGAGCCGGGTTTGCGCGGTGAACGGCACGAAATGGGCGTGGATCGGAGCCATATCTCGACCGCGGATGCCGTATTTCTCCTTCGCCAGCACGACGATGGAGCGGCCTTCCGGGGTTTCATCGGCCAGCGACGCCAGTTGCGCCGCGTCGGCCAAGTCGCGCGCGCCGACGCCAGCCACCGGCAGAAATTCCGCCGCTTGGCGGTTGCCCAGGGTGATGGTGCCGGTTTTATCCAGCAGCAAGGTGTCGACGTCGCCCGCCGCCTCCACCGCCCGGCCCGACATCGCCAGCACGTTGAAGCGCACCAACCGGTCCATGCCGGCGATGCCGATGGCCGACAGCAGCGCGCCGATGGTGGTGGGGATCAAGGTGACGAACAGCGCCACCAAAATCAAGATGCTCACCGACCCGCCGGCATAGGCGGCGAAGCTGGGAATGGTCGCCACGGCGAAGACGAAGATGATGGTCATCCCCGCCAGCAGAATGTTGAGGGCGATTTCATTGGGGGTCTTTTGCCGTTGCGCCCCTTCCACCAACGAGATCATGCGGTCGAGGAAGGTCGAGCCGGGGGCGGCGGTGATCCGCACCTTGATCCAATCGGACAAGACTTGCGTGCCGCCGGTGACCGCCGAACGGTCGCCGCCGGATTCGCGAATAACCGGCGCGGATTCGCCGGTGATGGCGGCTTCATTGACCGAGGCGACCCCTTCGATCACCTCGCCGTCGGACGGGATGAGATCGCCGGCGGCGACGATGACGATATCCCCCGGCTTAAGCTCGGTGGCCGCGACGACTTCGACGTCGAGGCCGTCCGGGTCGGGCAACCGCTTGGCGATGGTGTCGGTGCGGGTCTTGCGCAGGCTTGCGGCCTGGGCCTTGCCGCGGCCTTCCGCCACCGCTTCGGCGAAATTGGCGAACAGCACGGTGAACCACAGCCAGACGATAAGCTGCAAGGCGAAGCCCGGATGAGCGGCTTCGCCGCCGCCCATCGCCAAATCCCTTAGGAACAGCAGGGTGGTGAGCGCCGCCACCACCTCGACGCAGAACATCACGGGGTTGCGGATCATCGTCCGCGGATCAAGTTTCTTGAAGGATTCGGCGACCGCCGGCCCCAAAATGGCGGGGTCGAGCATTGCGGCGACCGGCGACCGCCGTGCGGTTTTCGTATGCGCAGTCATGGGAAGATTTCCGCTCAGTAGAGGACGCCGGCGGACATCGCCAGATGCTCGACGATGGGGCCGAGGGCGAGCGCCGGAAAGAAGGTGAGGCCGCCGACGATCAAGATCACGCCGACCAGCAGCCCGACGAACAGCCCGTCATGGGTGGGCAGCGCCCCCGCCGACACTGCGGCGCGCTTCTTGGCGGCCAACGAACCGGCGATGGCCAGCATCGGCACGATGACGAAGAAGCGCCCCACCAGCATGGCGGCGGCCAGGCTGTAGTTGTACCAAGGCGTGTTGCCGGCCAGCCCGCCGAAGGCGCTGCCGTTGTTGGCCGCAGCTGAAACATAGGCGTAGAGCGCTTCCGAAAAGCCGTGCGGCCCGGCGTTGGCCATCGACGCCACGCCGGTTTCCAGCACCACGGCGACCGCTGTTCCGCCCAGCATCATCAACGGCAGGCACAAGACCGCCAGCATGGTCATCTTGACCTCTTTGGCCTCCAGCTTTTTGCCGAGGTATTCCGGGGTGCGGCCCACCATGAGTCCTGCGACGAACAGGGTGATGATGACGAACAGCAACATGCCGTAAAGACCCGCGCCGACGCCGCCGACGATGATTTCCCCCAGCATCATGTTGACCATCGGGATCATCCCGCCCAACGGCATGAAGCTGTCATGCATGGCGTTGACCGCGCCGCAAGACGCCGCGGTGGTGACGGTCGCGAACAAAGCGCTGAGCGCCACGCCGAAGCGGGTCTCCTTGCCCTCCATATTACCGGCCGACAGGTCGAGGCCGAGATCGGCCAAGGCCGGATTGGCCTGGGCTTCGGCCCAATAGGCGACGCTGACGCCGGCCAAGAACAGAACGCCCATGGCGGCCAGAATAGCCCAGCCCTGGCGTTCATCGCCGACCATGCGGCCGAACAGGTTGGTCAACCCGGCGCCCAGCGCGAAGATCGACACCATTTGCACCAGATTGGTCAGAGCGTTGGGGTTTTCAAACGGGTGGGCCGAATTGGCGTTGAAGAAGCCGCCGCCGTTGGTGCCCAGCATCTTGATCGCTTCTTGCGAGGCCGCCGGCCCCAGGGCGATGGTCTGCGCGGCGCCCTCCAGCGTGGTCGCGTCGACATAGGCGCCCAAGGTCTGCGGAACCCCCTGCCACACAAGGAACAACGCATAGATCAGGCAGATCGGCAGCAGGACATAAAGAATGCAGCGGGTCAGATCGACCCAGAAATTGCCGATGGCGCGGGCGCCCGCGCGGGCGAAACCGCGCACCAGCGCCACCGCCAGCACGATGCCGACCGCGGCGGAGGCGAAATTGTGGAAGGTCAGGCCGACCATCTGCACGAAATAGCTCATCGTGCTTTCGCCGCCGTAGTTCTGCCAGTTGGTGTTGGTGGTGAAACTGACGGCGGTGTTGAACGCCAGATCGGCGGGAACGGCGGTCATGCCGGCGGGGTTGAGCGGCAACAGTCCTTGCGTCCGCTGCATGGCGTAGAGCAGCAGCAGCCCGGCGGCGCTGAACAGCAGCATCGACACGGCGTAGACGGTCCAATGCTGTTCGGCTTTTTCATCGACGCCGGCCAGCCGGTATAGGCCCCGTTCGACCGGGGCCAGGGCGGGGGTGAGAAAGTTGCGCTCTCCATTGAAGACGCGGGTCATGAAGCCGCCCAGGGGGCGCGTCAGCGCAGCCACCAGAGCGACGAAAAGAAGGATTTGCATCCAGCCGGTTACGGTCATGGCGTAATCTCAGAACCGCTCGGGACGGATCAAGGCGTAGACGAGATAGCCCAGCAGCCCGATGACCACGAGGCCGCCCAATGTGTAATCAACGATCATGGCGGCCTCCTTACAATCGGTCGCAGGCGTGTGCATAGGCGACGGCGGCGGCGAAAAAGCCGACGACGACCGCAACGGAAATGATGTCGAGCACGGGTTGGTCTCCGGAACATTGCTTGTTCGGAGCAAGGGTGCGGCGAACCGCCATATAAATTCGAGAGGGGGCGGAAGGCGGCGGAATATATGCGCCATATATGCGGTGAGGCGGCGGAAGACGATGACGCCCGCCGCCTTCTTACATCCCTACCCCAGCATCCCCAGCACGGCGTCGACGATGGCGACGTCGTCGG
>CALGOL010000247.1 GCA_937960755.1 uncultured Azospirillum sp. | reverse complement strand
GGACCGTCCGCCGAATTTTGCGCCGCCTTGCGCCATCTTAACGCCTCGCCTTCTTTCGTCGAAAAACGCTAAATTTCTATATAAATTACGTAATAATTTGAATTTGATTGCATTATCCATTCTCACTCACAGTATAAATAATTCTACTGGGCGTGGGATTATGTCAAAATATTTTTATTAAGACTATTTCCCATCAAATTTGCACATGAATTCGTTGCAGTTTTTAGCGAAATCCAGCGCCGCAGCCTTGCCGCGCCGCGAGCCGCGTATTTAAGATTAGTAACCAAACGAAATTTCTGGCAGAGTGCGGCGGTGGGAGCCTCGAATAGGCCTGCCGCCAACAGGATCAAAAATAACTGTCACGAGTTGGAATAATGCGCGTCAAACGCCAGTCCTTCGCTCAACGATATTTACTTCCCGTGATTGTCATTTTTCTCGGCTTTATGATGTTTGCCCCGCAAACTGTCGCGGAGACGTTGCGGGGCAACCTGCGGGATGATCTCCCGAACATTGATCCCGCGGCGTTTAACGGTCCGACCGGCCATCGGTTGCTGTCTTTGGTTTATGAAGGTCTTACTGCGATCTCCCAAGACGGTCGTCTTGTCCCGGCTTTGGCCGAGCGCTGGGAAACCCCGGACGATGGCCGCACCTGGAGGTTTTTCTTGCGCCCCGGCGTACGCTTTCACAGCGGCCGTCCGGTGACCAGCGCCGACGTGCGCCACAGCATGGAAGTGCTGTTGCGCGCCAAGCGCCCGTCCATCAGCGTGCAGTTTCTCGATAAACTGCAAGGGCGGGAGGATTTTCAGAGCGGGCGCTCCATGCGCCTGGCCGGCGTGGTGGAAATCGCCCCGCTGACGGTGGAGTTCCGGTTTGAGGAGGCCGTTGCGGCTTTCCCCTACTATCCGTTTTTCATTGTCGACGGCGGCGCCACGACGGAATGGGGGCAAAGTTGGCACAACGCCCATTCCGGCGGCTCCGGGCCGTTCAAGCTGAAATCGTGGCGGCGCGGGCGCGATTTGACGCTGACGGCCAACCAAGACTATTGGGGACCAAAGCCGGCGGTTGAAAATGTGAGCTTCACCCTGGCGCCCGGCATCGACGCGGCGTTGGCGATGTTCGACGCCGGCGAGTTGGACTTCGTCATAGCGGTGGAGCCGGCCCATCGACTGATCGCCGCCGACCCGCGGCGGCGGACGACGCTGCAAGCCGTCGAGCGCATGCAGGCGCGTTTTCTGGCGATGAACGCCGACGTCTATCCGCCATTCGCTGATCCGCGGGTGCGGGCCGCCGTATCGATGGCGCTCGACCGACAAGCGGTGATCGACGGCGTGTATGGCGGATTGGCCGCCGCGCCGCGCGGCTTCGGCGTCGCCAGTTTCACCGGCGAAACGAACGCTGGGATCGTCCATAAGTATGACCCGGACGAGGGCCGCCGGTTGCTCGCCCAGGCCGGTTATCCCGGCGGCGTCGGCCTTCCGCCGATTGAATTTACGGTGATTGACTTCAGCCGTATTGAGGGCGCCTACTACGCCGACAAGCTTGTCAAGGAACTGGGCATGCCGGCGACATTGAAGGTGATGGAGCGCGCCGCGATGATTTCCGCCGCCAACGCCGGACGGCTCGGCTTATTCATCGGTGGTTGGACGGCGGATTTCCCCGATCCCCTGACTTACCTTGAACCGATTTGGCACAGCGGCAGTCCTTACAATCAGGCGCGTTGGCGCGACGCCGCTTATGACGCGGTGGTGGACAAGGCCCGGCGCGCCGCCGATCCCGCCGCGCGGGCCGCGTTGTATCGGGACG
>CALGOL010000246.1 GCA_937960755.1 uncultured Azospirillum sp. | reverse complement strand
CGCCGATCCGCAGCAGACCGCCGGGCGCTATTTGGCGGAAATGGACACCTACGCCCGCGCCGCCGACGCAAAAGAAGATTGGGCCGATTTGAAAAAAGCGCTGGGCGCGCGCTTGACCGGGCGCGAGGCGGTTTTGGTCCCGCGTACGCGCCAGAGCGACGGCCGCCGCTTCCACGTCATGACCGTCCCCGGCTTCGCCGCCAAAGCGGAGGCCGAAGCCTTCTGCCGGATCTTCACCGAACGACGCCGGCGCTGCGTCGTCCGGCCGGACGGCGGCGGCTGACCCTTACGCCGGCCCTTTGTCCCCTTCCGCCGCCGACTTCGGCGGCTTAACCGGCTTGGGAAGCGGCACGGCGGTCGTCACCTTGTTCATAAAATCTTCCGGCTTACCGGCCAGCAGCAGCGGCAAATGCTCGGCCACCGCCCGCAGCATCGGCTCCAGCCAGCTTTGGTCAGCCTTGGCGAAATCATGCAGCACGTAATTGCTGACCATATTCTTGTCGCCGGGATGGCCAATCCCCAGCCGCACCCGCCAATATTCCTTGCCCAAGTGGGCGTCGATGGATTTCAAGCCGTTGTGGCCGCCGGCCCCGCCGCCTTTCTTGACCCGCAAACGCCCCGGCGGCAGGTCAAGCTCGTCATGAATGACGATCACTTGTTCAGGCTTATATTTGAAAAACTGCGCCGCCGCGCCCACCGACTGGCCCGACAGGTTCATGTAGGTCAAAGGCTCCAGCGCCATAACCTTGACGCCGTCCACCGCGCCATCCGCCGTCTGACCTTGAAAACGCTTGCGCCACGGTGAAAAACGGTAAGCGCGCGCAATTTCCTCCACCGCCATAAAGCCGATGTTATGCCGGTGGCCGCGATAGTCGGGACCGGGATTGCCTAAGCCGACGATGAGCATGCCGCCCCCCATGTTGCTGATCGCCCTGAGACGCCGGGCGGCCCTATCCACGGCCTTGGCTTCGCGCCCATGGGGGCGCGGGGCCGCGGGCGGCCCAACCAACCTCCCATGTCACGGACGATTGGCATAACAATGAAACCAGGCCCATAACGAAACGGGGGGCCGAAGCCCCCCGCCAACCCGAACAACGTCGCGTAGAAATTACGCGGCGGTTTCGTCTTCAGCCTTCAGACCCGACGGCGCGGCGATGGTCGCCACGGTGAAGTCGCGGTCGATGGTGGTCTTGCAGCCTTCCGGCAGCGTCACCGACGAAATGTGGATCGAATCGCCGATGTCGAACGCCGACACGTCGATGGTGACGTGTTCCGGGATGTTCGCGGCGGAAACTTCCAGTTCGATTTCGTGGCGCACGATGTTCAGCATGCCGCCGCGCTTCAAGCCCTGGCACTTTTCTTGACCGACGAATTCCACCGGCACTTCCACGGTGATGCGGGTTTCGTCGGTGACGCGCAGGAAGTCGACGTGAACCGGCTTGTCCGACACCGGATCAAGCTGCAAATCGCGGGGCAGCACGCGATGGGTTTCTTCGCCGACCTTAATGTCGAACAGGTGGGTGAAGAAGCCCGGCTTGTGCAGGATGTGGTTAAAGCTGTGGAATTCCAGCGAAATCATCACCGGCGGCAGCTTGGCGCCGTAGATCACGGCGGGAACGCGGTTGGCCCGACGGGTGGCGCGGGCGGTCCCCTTGCCGGCCCGGTCACGCGCTTCGGCGCTCAACGGAATAATCTGGGTCATTGAAACGGCTCCATAGGTTCGGGCGCCGACCTCCAGGGGTGTCAGCGCGTGAAGCGGGCTGATTACGCCGCGGCCGACCCGTCGTCAAGCAAAACCCGTCAGAAATCCCCGCCGGACGCCCGGCGACGCGCCGCCTCGCGGGCGCGCAGCAACGCCGCGGCGATATCAGGCCATCCCGCCGGCTTCGCCGCCCAGTCGTCGATGCCGCATTCTGCGAAACGCCGCCGAGCGTCAGCATCGACGTTGGCGGTGATCGCCACCACCGGCAAGGCGCCGGCGGGCGCCGGCAACGCGCGAATGCGCCGTGTCGCCTCACACCCGTCCATCACGGGCATTTCAATATCCATCAGCACGGCGTCGCAAACGTCGCCGGTCTCCAGCAAATCCAAAGCGGCGGCGGCGTCGGCCGCCTCCAGCGGCTTGCAGCCATGCGTTTTGAGTATTTCGCTCAGCAGCGCCCGGTTAAGGGCGATGTCATCCACGATAAGAATGCGCAAGGCAGGCGACGGCGTCAGCGGCGCGCGGTCGGCGGCGGCGACCACCGGCGTCTCAACCCAAAAACGACTGCCGACGCCCGGCGCGCTGTCGACGCCGATGCGCCCGCGCATCAACTGACACAGCGCGCGGCAGATCGCCAAACCAAGCCCCGATCCGTCATGATTGCGCGTCGCCGACTGATCCACCTGATAGAAGCGCTGGAACAGTTGATCTTTATGATCGGGGGAGATGCCGACGCCGTTGTCTTCGACCTCCAGCCGCAGCAGCAGCGCCCCATCGTCCGCCGCTCCGGCGATGAACGCCCGCAGCGATATCTCGCCGCCTTTGGTGAACTTGACGGCGTTGCCCGCCAAATTCAGCAGAATGCGCCGCAATTTTTCGCCATCGGCCAGCACGCGGGCGGGCGTATCGCTCTGCACGTCCCAACGCAGCATGTTTTCGTGCTGGGCGGCGCGCGGCGCCACCGCCGCGGCGACCTCCGACAACAATGCTTTCAAATCCACCGCCTCGATCCGCAGCGAAATTTTGCCGGCCTCCAACTGCGTGATGTCCAGCAGATCGTTCACCAGCTCCAGCAGGTTTTCCGCCGACGACTGCGCCGACTGCACATAGCCGCGCTGTTGGGACGATAGGGGCTGCTCCGCCAACAGGCTCAACAGCCCGATGACGCCGTTGAGCGGGGTGCGCAATTCGTGGCTGACGTTGGCGAGAAATGCGGCTTGGACATTGGCCGCCCCTTCCGCATCGCGCAATGCGGCGGCGGCGGCGGTCCTCGCCTCGGCGGCCTGCTCAGCCAATCCAGCCAGCCCCGCCGCCAG